>WBUR01000002.1 GCA_008933615.1 bacterium
CAAAGTAATACCTAAACTATTGCCAACCTTGCGGACGGCGGTTTTTTGCATAAGTTTCCTTTCGTTTGAGTAATTATAACAATTGTATTACTTGAAATCAACAACTATATTGATGCCGGCGACACATCAGATAACAAGCGGCTTACACGTGTCGCTTCGTCACGCCGCCGGCGGAAGCGTATGAGATAGACAGACAATTAATAAATAATTTAACCACAAAAACTAAACGAAACTATGCAACCAAGAAAACTCTCAATAATTGCCGGTATTAGCTACCTCATTATTTTCTTCGCAGCGATATTCGCTAATTTTTTTGTCCTTGAATCAATTCTGCAAGACCCCATAGGCGCCATTCAACAGAATCATATGATGGTAAGAATTGGGATTTTGGCATTTATTTTAACTGTTGTTTTTGACGTTGTTGTTGCATGGGCGCTTTATGAATTATATAAAGAACACTCATTGTCAAATTTAAGCACGTTCTTTAGAATGATGCATGCGGCAATTATGGGCGTTGCTATATTTGCACTTCCTGCAGCATTAAAATCAACTACTAGTCATGAAATTCTTAGACAAGTAGATACTTTCAATATTGTATGGCTTATCGGACTTTTCTTTTTTGGCATTCATCTTATCCTATTGGGAAAAATAATTGGTAAGCCGAGAATAATTGCATTCTTTCTCATTATTGCGGGTATAATGTACATGATTGATACAAGTGCGCATTTCCTGCTGCCGGATTATGAAGTATATAGTTCAATATTTTTAGCGCTGGTTGCAATTCCGAGTATTGTTGGAGAGATGTCGTTTACAATTTGGCTTCTTGCAATAAATGGTAAGGAAAAAGGTTAAATTAATTTTAGCCTTAATTAGGAGGGTGAAATTTGCTGGAAAGCTCCGCTTTCGGCAATAACCGAAACGGCGTTATGCGTCACGCCTCCTGTCTTGATGAAAATTCCCGATACCGGGAACCAACGCATGATTCATCTCTGAATGAGCTTAGGTATTTAATGCCCGATCATAAACCTATTTCTTTATATCGACTAACCGGCAATTAAATCCCCATCCGCCGCCGAGTTCGCTCACCGCGAGCACTAGTTCATTATGTTCTTTTTTCAGGGGAAGGT
Organism: bacterium; assembly: GCA_008933615.1. Taxonomy (NCBI): domain Bacteria; species bacterium. The sequence goes on from WBUR01000002.1 coordinate 1,128, forward strand.
AGACGGCGTCATTTTCCGGGTTGACAATCCCGAGGAAACCGGGATCGCGAAAATTTTGCGCGCTTCGCCCTGTAAAAAGAATTTTTCCATTTAGGAACACGCTGACCTCGTCGCTATATCCGACGAAAAGTTTTTTCACCTGGTCACGATCTGATTCGATGGCGGTTTTCGCATACAAGACTTTCGTTCCGGGTTGGGGATCGAGACGTTTTGAAAAGTCGTTTGCAAACGTAACCCTCAGATGCGGCGCGTCGCGATAGCGATAGAGGTTGACAAGTCCGGGCGGTTCCGCCTCCACATCCTGCCAGCGTGTCGTATCGCTCTCAGCGGGCGAGAGCGGCCGCTCCGTATTACGCGCGAGCGCATCGTAGGCTGGAGAAATTTTCCATTTAGTCAAAGTGCCCGGAGGCATTGGCGGAAGATGCCTTTCCCATGCTGCGTCGGGTGTTTTGCGAATTTCGAAATTGGAGAAATAGGTTTCGCCGATCAGCACCGCCAAAGAAACCCGGCCTTTTTGAATACCGGTTTTCAAATCGTCCATCACGAGCGCGGGTGTATTCATGTCCTTGACGTAAAGTTTCGCCTGCGCTCCGGCGACCACCAGCCGCAGATGAAACCATGTATCCTTTGGTATATCGACTGCGCCGGTGAATCCTTCTCCGTTATAAAGCTGCCAGTTCAGGCCGGTGTTGAGAATCGGCGTATACTGCATCGCGTCGGGATATCCGGACTTGTGTTGGCGTAGATAAACCCATTCGCCGTTGAGGCCTTCGTTATCTAGGCGAAATTGTATGCCGAAGAATCCGCGTTTTGCAGGAGTCGAAACATCGACATCGATTACGCCGTCGCGCATTTCAAAGTCGCTCAGTTCCGCACTTCCGCCGTTGAGGAAGATGCTCTGCCGGCCCTGATGTTCTGTAATATTTGCGCGTCCCCCCAGAGACCAATGTAATGTGTCTGCGGGAACAGAGATCGATTGCGAAGTCTGTGATTGAGCCGCAGTTGTAATGAAAAGAATCAGCGCACAAAGAGCAATACTTCGGAACATAACTACGTCCTTAAGTTTGGGAATGAATACGAATTTATCGATTGGTTAATAACTTACGCTGTGTAGTCTGCTTTGTTACGATAAATAACCCGGGATTTGGTATCACTGAGAAATATACCCAAATAGGTCATAACTTTATTTTCAAATTTTCGTAGGGACTTATTCATTAGAAAGAATGCTTTGGGTATTATCGAATCGAAAGGATTTTGACATGGAGCACAGCGATATGTTGCTATTCTGGACGGCATCGTTCCTGCTGATATTGACGCCGGGACCCGACATGCTTTATATCATTGGCCGAAGCGTAGGACAGGGGCGCATGGCCGGTGTGGTTTCTGCTATGGGTATTGGTGTGGGCTGTATGGGACACATCATGGCAGTATCGCTTGGCCTAACGGCTCTGCTGAAAGCGGTTCCGGTGGCTTTTGAAATCATGCGTTACGCAGGCGCTTGTTATTTATTGTACCTTGGAATTAAGATGTTATACCGAAGCGGAAATCCGACGGATAATGTGGTTGTTGAGACCACGCCTTTAATGGAGATATTTAAGCAGGGGATGATCACCAATATATTAAATCCGAAAGTCGCATTGTTCTTCGTGGCTTTTCTTCCGCAGTTCGTCGATCCCGCAAGCGATAATGTCGCACTACAACTTGCAGGGCTGGGAATTCTGTTTGATATTTTAGGTACGGCGGTAAATCTCCTTATCGCTTACGCGGCAAGCTATGCAGGCGGGAGGATGAAACAGAAAATGAGATCGTCGGGTTTTTTTAATAAATTTACCGGGCTGATCATGATTGCGCTGGGGCTTCGGCTGGCGGTGGTTAGTAAGAAATAAAGAAGTTTTACTTATATTTAATAATCTGCTTATATATAATAGGATCTTTCACACCGGCCAATTGAAATCCCCGTAAACGCAGAGCGCAGCTATCGCACACGCCGCAGGCTTTGGCTTCGTATTGATAACACGACCACGTCAAGTGGAGAGGCGCTTTGAGTTCCACGCCTTTTTTTACAATTTCCGATTTATTCTTATGAATGATCGGCGTGACGACCTCGAGAGTCGTATCCGGGCGCGTACCGAGCGCGATGACCTTATTAAATGCTTTAAAAAATTCCTCCCGGCAGTCCGGATAGCCGGAGGAGTCTTCTTCTACTGCGCCGATGAATATTTTTCTAGCGCCGATCACTTCCGCCCAACTCACGGCGATCGCGAGAATATGGGAATTGCGAAAGGGAACGTACGAGGTAGGAACTTTTTTGTTCTCCAGATTGGCTTTTGTCACTTCTATCGAGCGGTCGGTCAGACTGGAGCCGCCGATTTTTTTCAAATGGTCGATATGGCTGATGAGTTGGCGATCCCCGGGTATCCGATAGAATTTACAAATATCGCGAAACGCTTTTTCTTCACGCCGTTCGGTTTTCTGCCCGTAATTGAGATGCAGCATGGCGAGTTCATACGACTGCGCCGCGATAGCCGCCGTGACGCAACTGTCCATACCGCCGCTTACAAGTATAACGGCAAGTTCTTTACTTGATTTTTTTTTAACGGGCAAACGTTTCAACGGCTTCTGCATACGATGAGGTAGTTTCCTGAATCCGGACTTTGACGGCAATGATATTTTTGTATGGAACCAGTTTTTCTTTGATTTTTTTGGCAAAATAAAAACTCAGATTCTCTGCCGTCGTAAAGAAATCGACGTAAACCGCCTTAAGTCCGCTTGTTTTAAGAAACGGCTTCATCATTTCGTCGTCATTAGAACAGAGAAACGCGTGATCGAGTTCGTCCACGATCGGCTTTACCAGCGATTTCATATCGCCGTAATCCATAAGCATGCCGTTAGGCCCCGGCGTGCCTTCGATTTCGACAAACATGCGATAGGAATGGCCGTGAATATTCTGGCAGCCGGAACGGTGATAGGGAAGGCGATGCGCCATTTCCCAGTGAAATTCTTTTGCTATTTTGATAATATTTTCCATAAGTATATTCCGAAATCCAACCACGGAGATCATGGAGGTTTATTGTGTTAAAAAGTTTTTTATTTTCTCTGTGTTCTCTGTGGCTTCGTGGTAATGTTTTTTCATACTCCTCTTGTTTCCGGCGCCCAGATCATCTTATGCATCTGGATCTGAAAACGCAGATTCGGAATTTCCTTTTGAATCTGATCGGCTAACATCCAGTTCACGATCTCCACCGGTTCGATGTTTCCAAAAACGGGTGAGAAAAGGATCGTTCTGCATTTGGCCTGAATACGGTATTGACGTATCTGCCCGATGGCCCATGCATAATCCTCCCGATTTCCGATGACAAACTTAACCTCGTCGTGCGGAAGGAGATAAGCAATATTCTCATATAAATTTTTATGCGCCATCTTGCTTGAAGGGCATTTAAGATCCATGATCTTAAAAACGCGCGGATCGATCGGGGATACATCCAAACTTCCGCCCGTCTCGATCAGAACTTCATACCCTTCGTCGCATAATCGCTTCATCAGGGGATGAACGGCCTTCTGCATCAAAGGTTCGCCGCCGGTAATTTCAATTGTTTTGCACTGATACTGTTTAACTTCATCCAAAATAGCATCCAGCGTCATGTCTTTGCCGTCATAAAAAGCATATTCCGTATCGCAATAAGAGCAACGCAAATTGCAGTACGTCAACCGAACGAATACGCACGGCTTTCCGGCATGGCTGGATTCGCCCTGAATACTGAAAAAAATCTCATTGATTTTCAGCGTGTTGTCTGCTGTAGCGGTTGATTCCATAGGTCGGGCAATATATTGATTATAAGCAATTCCCGCAAGTGCAAATCAGTTTCTCAGGCACCTGTTAGAAATACCCTGCCACAGAGTTCGCAGAGGAAAAACGAAAAATAACTGTGAAAGGTTGTCTCACATTAGTTTTTTTGTAAAAATTTTTCTCTGTGTTCTCTGTGGCAAAAGGATTGCTCTACTTTCAATTCGATACCAATTCTTTTATTGAAATTATGAAATTTATCCTTTACATTAATGCCGCCTTTTTAAACCTATCTTGAATATTAAACAGAATTATTAAGGAACATGAATACGACGCAAATCCAGGATGCGATTAAGGCATTAGAGAAAAAGATCGCAGGTGTTAAAGGTAGTTTTACGCTCAACGACGCGGCGTCTATTACGGGTTTGGCCGTTGACGAAGCCAAAGAGGCTTTAGATACAATGATGTCGAGATACGTTTGCCGCCTGATGGTAACGGATAACGGGGATATGATCTATTCGTTTGGATCATCGTTGCAGCGGCGCGGCGAAAAAACATTGGCCGAAAAAATGGAGCAGGTTGGTGAATGGCTGTGGAAGGCTTTTACTGTTTTTTTTAAAGCATGGATCGCGATTACGTTGGTTGTGTATTTTGTAATCTTCCTCGTAATACTGATTGGTCTCATTATAGCGGCTTCGCAGGGCGGCAACCGTGATCGCAAGTCGCCGGTCAGATTGGACGGAATTTTCAATATCTTTTTTTCCATTTTTCAATGGCGAACCGCGACACGTATGATTAATTATCAAATGGACCGCGACGGTTATCGTTACAGGCAGTATGAGCCAAAAAAATCGTATTTAAATGAAAAGAAGAAAAATTTTATTGCCTCTGTTTATGATTTCGTTTTCGGCCCGGAGCGCGTTAAAACAGATCCTTTGGCCAATGCGAAAGAGGTTGCGGCCTATCTGCGTCAAAGTAAAGGGATTGTTACTCCGGCTGAATTGGTTGCACTTGCCGGCTGGAAAATGGACGAGGCGGAGTCGTTCTTGTCAGACTGTATTGTTCGATTCAAAGGCGATGCCGTAATATCGGACAATGGCGTTGTGTATGGAAAATTTGACCAGATCACGCGCGGAACCGGTGAAGTGGACGGCGGAAAAATAGAACATTATTGGGATGAATACGAGCCGGAATATGAAATCACAGGCAACAAAACCGGTCGAAATGCGTTAATTGTTTTCATGAATCTATTTAATCTCTTTTTTGCATCCAGTATTTTATCGGGATTTTACAGTTCCCGCCCGGTGTACGTCGGACAAAACGATACTTTAGTGCTTATATTCTTGGGCTACCTTCCGTTTGTATTTTCATTGTTATTTTTTACAGTTCCGCTGAGCCGCGCATGGAAAGTCATAAAGCTGCGGCGGGAACGCGACGATATGAATAAGCGCAAACGCGTGATGAAAGTCATTTTCAAAAGAAACGATAAATCGGCCTCCGTCGATGAGATCATGAAGGAAATTAACTCGGTGTCGGGTGAAAAAGCCATGAGTCAGTCGGAAGTCGAAACCTGTCTGGAAAAGATGATGAAAGATTTTCAGGGAGAAACGACGCTGGATGCCGGCGGAAAAGTCAAATACTCGTTTTATCGGATTGCGGAACAGTATGCGGAAGCGGTGCGTCTCCGGGCAGGACGCAAAGAGGACAGCAAGTTAGGCGATGTAATTTTTGATTCGAAAAACTAATTTATCATATATTCAGGTGGTATGAAAAAAAAGAAACCCCTTAGGAAAAGTTCAAATAAGAAACGATCTGCGGTTAAGAAAAGCGCGCCAAAGAAAGTTTCTGCCGTAAAAAAATCCGTTACTGAAGTGAAAAAATTTAATATTTCTCCCGTAGATATCGACAAGATCGCGCACAGTCTCGGCGTGACAAAACAGGATTTCGGGAATCATTACAGGATGTATCTTGAAAATCCGCAGGAAGGCCGTAAGCTGACCTTGGAAATATATCCTAATATTCCCATCGGAACACGAAAAGGTACGTTGATCACGGTTTATACTCCCACGGCGCATTTGCAGCTTCAGTTTTGTTCAGGCTACGTCGTCAGTGAGATGCTGGGGGAAGTGACGTTTGTCGGAACCAGCGAAGGGAAATTGTCCGGCCTCATCATTGAAAAAGGAGCCGCCTGCTCGCTCTACGCCAATGTTGACACCGATCTGCTGTCAGGCGACATCACCCAGCTTGGCCCGGAAGTGATGTTGTCCAGCATCGCTCTCAGTTTAACCGAAACGATCATTAATGAAAAATGAGGATATGCCGGATACCTTAATAGAAGAAATCAATTCTGAACAAAGTATCGATAGCTTACGACAACGTCTCGCCGGGGGAAAAAAAAAGCTCTATTTAGAAACATACGGTTGTCAGATGAATGTATACGACTCGGAATTGGTAGCCAGTATTATGCATGATCTTGACTACGATCTCGTCGATCAATACGATGAAGCGGACGCTATCTTTATGAATACCTGCGCCATCCGTGAAAATGCGGAGCAGAGGGTTTGGGGGCAATTAACGCGATTCAAAAAACTTAAAGAACAAAAACCTGATCTTATCATCGGCGTGCTCGGCTGTATGGCGAAACATCTGGAGAACGAAATTCATGACAAACGTCCGTATGTCAATGTTGTGCTCGGCCCCGATTCCTATAAAAAACTTCCTGATCTGCTCCGGCAGGAATCGAAAAAAAATGCTCCGGTGACGATTCAGAAACTTAAGGATATGGATAATGATTTCAGCCTGAGTGAATTCAGAGATTTCAAATTTCAGATTGATACCCGCTTATCGCGAACGGAAGTGTACGAAGAAATAGAACCGGCGCGCTTCGGCAAGTTCACGGCATGGATTGCGATCATGCGCGGCTGTGATAATTTCTGCACCTTCTGCGTTGTGCCGTATACGCGCGGACGTGAACGCAGCCGGTCTGTAGAAAGCGTGGTTGAGGAAGCGAAAAAAGCCGTAGATCAGGGTTACACCGAAATTTGTCTGCTGGGTCAAAATGTTAATTCCTATAAGGACAACGCGCATGACTTTGCCTTCTTGATGGAGAAAGTGAGCGACGTAAAAGGTATACGGCGCGTACGTTTTACGTCGCCGCATCCCAAGGATTTTCCGGAGCGGCTGCTGTATTTGATCGCCGAGCGTGATAATATCTGCAAACATCTGCACATGCCCGTTCAATCCGGTTCCGACCGTATACTGTATCTGATGAATCGCACGTATACGCGTGACGAATATTTTACTTTGATCGACCGGGCGCGAAAGATTATCCCTGATGTGGCGCTCACTACGGACGTCATTACGGGGTTTCCGAGTGAAACGGAGCAAGATCACAAGGATACACTTAGTTTGTTTGAACGGGTTCAGTTCGATGCCGCTTACACTTTTAAATATTCTCCGCGTATTGGAACGAAAGCGTATGCCATGCCGGATGATGTGTCCGAGGAATTGAAATCGGAACGCTTACACGAAATCATGGAATTGCAGAGAATCGTTGGCGAAAAGGTGATCCGGCGTGAAATCGGGAAGGAACTCGAAGTTCTGGTGGAAATGGTGAGCCGAAAATCCGAAGAGCGTTATTGCACCAAAACCGGCAAGTCTCAGACGGTCATCATTCCGCGCGGCACATTTAATATAGGCGACTACGTAAACGTAAAAATAACGCGCTCCGACGGACACACATTGTTCGGCGAGCCGGTATAGTCTTGTCTAACCGTTCTTCTCTTCATTTACATGCTCAAATTACTTACCGAAAAAATTCATCATTCCGAAAAGATCAAGACTGCGATTGAACGCGTCCGTTCCGGAGGCAATTTTTCTTGTGAAGGGCTGATTGGTTCTTCCGATGTTTTAGCCGCTTTTCTTTTTATACAGGACCTCAAACCGGCGCAGTCCGTGCTCATTGCGCCGGATTCAAATGCCTATTCCAATATGCTCGATGATATGACCGCGCTTTCATCCAATGCCGGCGAGGCCTGCCCGGCAATTTTTTGTTTTCCGGAAGAAGACACATTGCCATACGATGAGAAAGAGCCTTCGGTATCCATCGCTAGCCTGCGGCAGGAATGTTTGGAACAATTGCTTGAACGTAAATCTTGTGTCGTTATCACCACCGTAAAAGCGTTATTAAAAAAAATACCTCTTCCGGAAAAACTTTCGTCCTATAGAATTGAACTCAATAAGGGCTCGACGTTTCAATTTCATTACTTGACAGCATTGCTTAGTGAACTTGGCTTTGAAAGAAATGAAGTTGTTGATCGGGTTGGAACTTTTGCCGTTCGAGGCGGTATTGTAGACATGTATCTGTATTCCATGGAAAACCCTGTACGCGTTGAGTTTTTCGGAGACGTCATAGAATCTATTCGTGAATTTGATGTAATGACGCAGCGATCGGTTGGACTACGGGACAATATTGCTTTATATCCGAAAAATGACGGAAGCCCCGCCGCGCAACGGGAAGGAAGTTTATTTGATTATTTGGATTCTGCAGCTATGCTGTTTGAATACGAACCCGACATCGTTACGGCAGCGTCGGAAAAGTTTCAAACAGCGGTCAAAGAGTATTATGAAAAGAAAGCCGTTAAACAAGAAAAGCTACAACTGCCCGATGAAATATATTTCACAACGTCCGGCATAAGAGCGCAAGTTAACCGGTTTAAACAGATCCACTTTTGCCGCTTGTCTAAACGACAATTTGAGATTCTTTCATTTCAGACCCGTGGGGTAGAGTCTTTTAACGGCCATTTGAATTTACTGCGTGAAAAAATTACTGCGATTCATCGGGAATACCGCGTTTTCATATTGTGCGGGAATCCCGGACAAGTGGAACGGTTGGATGATTTACTGGATTCCGAACAACTGCATTCCGGCGTGGACTATGCGATAGGCGCAGGAGAACTGCACGAAGGATTTTATTTTGACGATGCGGACGCCGCGGTATTTACCGATCACCAGATATTTGGACGGGTTAAGCGCGCGCGAGTTTATCGCCGTTTCAAAAGCGCACAGGCTCTGCGTCATATTCATTCCCTCAAACCGGGCGATTTCGTTGTACATGTAGATCATGGAATCGCTAAATATGCCGGCCTGGAGAAAGTAACGAGCGGGGAGCATACGGAAGAATGCCTTAAACTGTTGTATCAAAGCGGTGATAAATTATTTGTTCCGTTAGAGCATTTTATGCGCGTACAGAAATTTTCTGCAGATGAAGGCGCGGAACCGAAATTGAATAAATTAGGTTCCGTCGATTGGGATCGGCTGAAATCCAGAACCAGAAAGAGCATTAAAGATATAGCGCAGGATTTGATCAAATTGTATGCGGAACGAAAATCGAAAAAAGGTTATGCGTTCAGGCCCGATTCTGATTTACAGTATGAATTGGAAGCGTCCTTTGAATATGAAGATACGCCGGATCAATCTACCGTTACGGTAGAAGTGAAAAAAGATATGGAACAGGAAACGCCGATGGATCGACTGGTCTGCGGTGACGTCGGATACGGCAAAACGGAAATTGCAATACGGGCCTCATTTAAAGCAATTCAGGATAGCAAACAAGTTGCGATACTGGTACCGACCACCATTTTAGCAGAACAGCATTTTGAAACTTTTTCAGCGCGCATGAAAGAATTTCCGGCGCGTGTGGATGTGATTTCCAGATTTAAGTCGGCGAAAGAGCAGAAGCAAATACTGGAGAAAATCAAGACGGGTGAAATTGATATATTGATCGGCACGCACCGCCTGCTTTCAAAAGATATTGTATTTAAAGACCTGGGCTTGCTCATTATCGATGAGGAACAGCGCTTCGGCGTGGTGCACAAAGAACGCCTCAGGCAAATGAAATCGACGGTGCACACGCTGACATTGACGGCAACGCCGATCCCGCGAACGCTGCATTTTTCATTGATGGGAGGCCGTGATTTATCCGTGATCAATACGCCGCCGCAAGATCGACTGCCGATCGAAACGGAAATCACGCAGTTTGATGAGGACCTAATCCATGATGCAATCATGCAGGAGATTGACCGCGGCGGACAAGTATATTATGTACATAATCGCGTGCAGAGTATCGATCAGGTTGCGGAGACTCTCCGGCAAATGGTTCCAAAGGCGAGGCTCACGATTGTTCACGGCCAGATGCCGCCAAGGAAAGTGGAAGACGTCGTGCATGCGTTTATGCAAAAAAAATACGATGTGCTGATCGCGACCACGATTATTGAAAACGGTATCGACATTCCGAACGTCAACACGATCATTATTGATCATGCGCATCAGTTTGGTCTGTCGCAGTTGTATCAACTTCGCGGGCGCGTCGGACGGTCTAACAAGCAGGCGTACTGTTATCTGTTGACCATGTCTTATAATACGATGGCTACGGATGCATTAAGACGTTTGCAGGCGATCGAAGAATTCGCGGAATTGGGATCGGGTTTTCTCATCGCAATGCGTGATCTGGAAATTCGCGGTGCGGGAAATCTGTTGGGCTCGGAGCAAAGCGGCTATATGAATGCAGTCGGATATGAATTGTATTGTCAGATCGTCGAAGAAGCCGTTTTCGAAACGAAAAAAGAAATATTGCCAGACGCGGAACCGGCGCATACGATCCAGGTAAAAGAAAAAATTCTGCAAACCCATGTAGATGTGTTTTGCGATACGTATATACCGGATTATTATGTGAATGTTCAATCTGAAAGGGTGCGAATTTACAAGGAACTTTCCGGAGTCCAGTTCATTCAAAAGATCGAGGAAATTCAAAAAGAACTCGTCGACCGTTTCGGCCCCGTGCCGGACGAAGTTCAAAATTTATTGAAAACATTGGAAATTAAGTTTTATGCCTCTCGTTTCGGATTTGAACGCGTGGTTATTGACGAAAACAAAATATTATTGCGAATCGATGCGGAATTAGTTAAAGACAAGACGGCTACGGGCATACTGAAACAGAAAATGAATATTATTTTGTCATCGTCCGATAATATCCGGTTATTTCAGGAAAAGGAAAATCTAGACATCCGGATAGGCTTTCCATGGTTTGATATTCAAAAAAATAAACCGCTGCCATGGAATTTTCCGGTAACGGATCAACAAAAACTCGAGATGGCGCTTGAAATAATTAGAGGATGTTATGATAAGAATTTCGATTACGAGGAACAGCGATCGGCAAAGGCCGGACTGCAAGAATTAGTAAACGTATAGATACGGCAAAGGAGTAAAATGACCATGTTACGAATGATGAATGTGATTATTTTGTCGGCCATTTTTTTTGGATGCGCAAATGACAAAAAAGTCACTGATGCCCAAAACGTTGTATTGGCAATAGTGGGCAATGATACGATCACGGCAAATGACCTTAAACATCACATTGAAAAATTGAATCGGTCAAAAATTGATTTACAGAACGACGAGGTGCGTCAAAGCCTGCTCCAGGATTTAGTTCAGCACAGGCTCATTTACTACAATGCTATTGAAAACAAATTAAATGAATCGAAAGATATTATACTTGACGTAACAACTAAGCGAGATGAGATCTTTTATGAAAAAATTTTAAGGGATTATGTGTATTCTTCTATGATCTCCGAAGAAGAAATGAAGTCATTTTATGAAAAACTCAAAACCGAAGTAAGGGTACAGCAAATTTATATCGGATATAAGAACCCAAATAAGACGTTCATATTGGACAAAAAAGAACCTGTAAGGACTACAGCCGAAGCTAGACATTTAGTTGATTCATTGCATAACGCAATCGCTAAAGAACCGGAACTGTTCGGGCTTCTCGCAGAGTCGTATTCCAACGACGAAAACAGCAAATATTTAAAAGGAGACATTGGGTTTAGACGCTGGGGCATGCAGCCGGAATTGGAAAAGAGTTATTTCGAACTCCGAATCGGAGAACTGAGCCGGCCGATCGAAGCGAATTACGGATTCTATATATTTAAATCGACGGACCGAAGAAATGTCGAAAATCTAAAACCATACGATGTAGCCAAATCCGGTTTGCTTGATATGATGCTGTCCTATTTGTTTCGTGATAAGAAATCGGATATTGAAAAAAATAAGCGCAGATTTAGCGACAGCTTGTTAACGGAATACAAGTACACTGTAAATAAAACTAATTGCGAGAAGTTCCTGCGCGTATATCGCGGAATAAAAATTCCTGCTGAAATCAGTTCCGCTTTCACCGAACCGGAGAGCGCACTAGAACTGGCGTCTTTTCAGAACGGCAAGATTACAGTATCTGAGTTAGTCCATGTGATGAAAAACAATATCAATAAAATAAAGATAGACGACCGGATTCTGAATGACGGGTTAAAGGGCGTCGCTTTGCGAAGGATATATTCAGATCTGGCCCGGAATATGAGATATGAACTGAACGACAAAGAAAATGAATCCTTAAAAAATCATGAAATGAATTTGATGATCGGGCAGGCAGTGAATAACTTATACGACGCGATGGAGATTAAGGAAAAAGATATTCAAGATTTTTACGAAACGAATAAGGAAGAATATCGTCAACCCGGGTTGATCAATGTTTCCGAGATCACCTCCCCGGATATGAACGTGATTATCCGGATTTCTGCCGATGCGAAGAAAGGAAACAATTTTGAAGAGATGTATAATGAGGCTCAGAAAATTGAAGGGGTCAAGTGCATTACGACCGGATTAGTTTCGGAAATGAATTCCGAATTAATTATTCAAAAGGCCAAAGGAGTTAAAACAGGGACGGTGAGCGAGCCGTTTATGAAAGCCAACAAGGACTATTCCATTATCAAAGTAATGGATAGAAAAAAAGGAGATTTTATACCTTACGGCGATCTTAAGGACCGTGTGAAAGAAGACTACATAAATTTTAAAAGGCAATTAAGTTTTAACGAATGGATAGCAAAGCTGTCCGTTCAATACAAAGTACAAATCTTTTCCGATCGTTTGAAGAGCGTTTTTGACATCAAAATGAAGTAAAAATAACATACGGAGCCTGGATATTATAATTATATATGCGAAATATATTTACTTTACTTATTTATTTATCCGGCTCTAGTCTGCAAGCGCAGACATCCCCTGAGTCTTTCAGTGAAAGAGTCCATTGGTATTTTAATTTATCGGAATATGACAGTGTAATACAGTATTATGAACGCACGTCTGTCAATGAAAAGGATGCCGACAGCTTAGCGGTGGCGCTGAATTTAATTGCCAAATGTTATTATTATCTCGGACAGAACGGTGTATCGATAAGTACGTATCTTAAGATTCTTCAAAACCCGCCTCGTGATCCCGCCATTCTTGCCAAGGTGCATTGCACTTATTCAGAAGTGCTAATCGAGACCGCACAATATGAACTTGCTTCATCGCAACTGTCGCACGCAGAACGGATTTTGTCCGGGATAGACCGTTCCGATCTGGTTGCGCTGATGTTGAATAATCGAGGCGTACTATGTTTAAGAACCTCACGTCATACTGAAGCGCTTGGTCATTTAAATAGTGCGTTGCAAATGGTACAGGCCAATAAAGAAAGCGAAAGCAAACTATTATTACTCATTTTGAACAATATGGGCATTGTATATTACGACATCGGGAAATACCAGGATGCGCTTATCGTATTCCAAAACGTGCTCACGATAGATTCATCCTATCACATTAAAAAAGATCTTGCGGTGGATTACCTGAATATTGCAAGCGTTTATTGTCAGCTGAATGACAAACCAAACGGAATCGCTTTTTATCAAAAAGCGAAACAAGCATATGTAGATATAAAAGATTCAGCCGGACTCAGTTTTGTCCTTGGAAATCTCAGTACTATTTTTATTGAAATGAAAAAGTATTCGCTGGCTGAAGAATCGCTCAAGGAAGCGCTTCAGATTGCACAAAGGACGGGAGATCGTTTGGGAGAAACGGAATGGCTCTATTCACTTGTTATGTTGGATTATGAAAAGGGGAATTACAGCAATTGCTTTGATGCGCTTGAAGACGTTGCGCGGCGGTTTCTAGAATTAAAAAATTTTGCTCAATATGGGCAGACGCTGATCGAAATGGCTAAGTGTAAGAAAAAGCTAAATGACTACAAGAAATCGGAAAAGTTGTTATTACTGGCTTTTGAAAATTATAAATCAAATGACCTACGCAATGAATTGTGGCGCGCGCAGTCAAACCTCGCCGAAGTGTATGAGTTGCAAAAGCGGGATCGTGAAGCTGATTCTTTGTTCAGAGAATCCATAAAAGGAATTGAAGATTCGCGAGATGATTTGAGCACGGAGCTCAGAACTTATTTCATGGAAAGCGATCGTTTGGACGCGTATCGTTCTTATGCGCTTTTTCTGATTAGAAAAAATAAAAAAGAGCAGGCTTTTGATATTTTCGAAAAAGCCAAAGCGAGAAACCTCAGCGATATTTTGCGTGCCGGAGATCACATGACAACAAGTCATACTTCTATCGCCGATTCCGGTTTGTTAATAGAATATTTCCTGCAGGAAGAACAGTCCTATGCTTTCGTGAAGTCTTCCAAAAACCTGAAAATAATTCCGGTAGGGAAAAAAGAAATAATTGACAGGCTCATTATAGATTATTTAACGCAAATTAAGCAAAAAAGAAAGGACAGGAATTCGTTCCTAAAGTTATCCAACAAATTATATAAAGAAGTCATGGAACCGCTTGCGGAAGAATGGAAGTCCGCTTCCCATATAACCATTATTCCTGACGGACGCCTGTTTTATCTTCCGTTTGAGAGTTTGTTTGACGGAGAAGGGTTCGTTGCAGAGAAGTTCGAATGGGTTTATGCTCCATCGGCTTCGATTGCGCTGGCATCCAGCGTGCCGAAATCGGATAAAAACACGACGGACCGTATTTCAGTATTCTCCCCATCGCAAATTAAAAACAGCATGGACCATTCACTTCGGCTGGCTGAGCTTAATTACGCAGCATTGGAAGTCGATAACATCAAGAAAATTTTCAGAGACCGAGCGAATATTTGCTCGGATAATCATTTGACTGGGCAGGCCATATCCGACAGTGTTTTGGCAAGTTCATCCATTATTCATTTTGCGGCGCACGGGATCAATAATACTGAAAAACCTGAATTGTCTGCAATAGTTTTGTCGGAACCGGATGATGCAAACGAAGGGCTTTTGACGGCGCATGAAATTCAGAAAATGCAACTGAGTGGAAAATTGGTCGTCCTGTCAGCGTGCGAAACTTCAGTAGGCCAACTGCTTCAAGGCGAAGGCATGTTGGGTTTGACGCGCGCGTTTATGATCGCCGGCGCTTCTGCCGTCGTCGCTTCCTTGTGGAAGGTGTATGATGAAAGCACGGCAGAATTTATGAGAACGTTTTATGAAAAAAAGGTGGCGTTAAAGTTATCAAATTCCAAAGCTTTGCAGCAAGCAAAAATCGCCATGATCAAGAATGAATTATGGAATGATCCGGCCTTTTGGGCGCCATTTGTTTTATGGGGAACAAGTAATTAGCGTTTGAAAAAACAGTTGATTCGGCCATGAGCATTGTTTATCTTTTTTTGTTAATTTACTTCAATTAATCTGTTTCTATATAAGGGATAACGATGAAAATTCTCATTGAATACTGCGTGGTTTGAAATTATTTACCGAGAGCCGCCGGTCTGGCGGATGAACTAAAACGGATATTTGGAGCCGAAGTGGATTTAAAAAAATCTAAGGGGGGCGTATTTGAGGTTTCGGTAAACGATACACTTATTTTTTCAAAGAAAGAACTAGGGCGATTCCCTGATCCTGGTGAAATTAAATTGAAAGTTAAAAATGCCATTAAGTGATTCAAAAATATAGTCTTTAATGGGCTTGACATTCCACAACGATTGGGGTATATTTACACAATCAATTAGCGTTCTCTAATATCTTCGCGATTATTAATTAGCAATTCTACATAGATCATTTACTACATTTATTCTTTCATACCTTTCCAAAAATAGGAGGAAACTTATGTTTTTGAATTCAAATGTTCAGAACGTATTAGGTGTGTTCGGTAACGTGCTGTCAGTAACACTATTAGTCGGATTAATGAATTTTGCGAGTGTTGAAGCGGGTGTCAACGGAGGACGCATCATATATAATCCTGAAAAACATGTCGCAGAAGGCGAACCGATCTATATTGAAGCTGGTTTTACAACCGGAATTGAACGTGCATCGGTTTATTATCGCTTTCCGACCGATCCGGCATTCACCGAAGTTCCTATGATTATGAAAATGAATGGTAAATACGGCGCATTTCTGAAAAAACAAGGGCTCAAAAAAGGGACCATCCTTGAATATTATATTGTCGCAGAGTCATCGGACGGGCAAAGCCTTACTTATCCTGAAAATAACCCGGAGATGCTTCCGTTACAATTGGTCGTTTCCGAAAGAGCAGTTGTGCAGGAAGCCGGAATTGAAACGATCGTATTATCTCCTGATCCAGGGAGCACCGTCAACAAGAAGGATTTTCTTATTGCCATTTCGCTCTTTTCGGACGATACCATCAACGTTGTTAACTTAAAACTGACGTTAGACGGCGGTGACGATGTGACCAAAAAATCCGATATAACAAACGAGTTAGTAACGTATGCAGGGAAGAACCTTGAGCCGGGACCGCATGCCGCCAGGCTTTGGTACACGCTTCCTAATGGCGACAAAGTTATTTTGACCGAGTTCACATTTGACATTGCTCTTGAAGGCGGCGAAGATATACTGGCAGGAAAAGGTTTTACTGCTGCGACAGCCGGTCAGCTACAACCCGGAAGTGATGCTAATTTTGACGATGCGGGAAAATTTCGAGCCAATTTCAGAAGCGAGCATAAGGCGCAAAATAATTTGGGCCAAAAAACGACCTACGAGCGTGTCGGAGCGGATATTTCTTATGAGAAGAAGTTTTTTCAGGTCGCCGCCACCTTCGATTGGGATTCTGAGGATGATCCGACGAAAAACCAGCCCTTAAGCCGTTATCTTATTACGGCCAATGTGGATAATATTGCGATAGTAAATTACGGCGATTCATATCCCACATTCAGCCCCGTCACGTTGTATGGAACACGCGTACGCGGTCTGAGCGCCGGACTTTATCTCGGTATCTTTAATTTCGAGTTTGTCAAAGGAGAGGTTAACCGAAAAGTTCTTTCCAAACGCGATAAAGCTACTATACAAGAACTTGAAGACCGATATAACAACAATACCACGGATGACGCAAGAGCAGCGGCGATCATCGCCTATCTAAATCCTGATGCAAATGACCCCGCGGATGATAAGGCATTTGGAGGAACTTTCAAACGCGAAATGACCGCCGGAAGATTCAGCGTGGGCCCGCAAGCATTCCAATTCGGCCTCAGTTATGTTCATACTGGAGATAAAGAATCGTCATTGTACAGTCAAACCCTTATTTCTACCGGATTCAATGGCGTAGCGCCGCAGGAAAATGTTGTTGTCGGCGCTGATTTCAAAACGAGTCTATTCAGTAAACGGTTCAATTTCGATGCAAGCGTAGCCACAGGATTGACCAATACCAATATTACAGGCGGCACGGTGGATGCGCAAACTTTGGCAGATGCTAACCTTATTAAGCAAACCGAAGTCAAAGACGTCCAGGACTACATTGATCTTGCTGATAATTTTATGACGATCAATACCAACTTAACGCCGATTCCGACCGGCGCTGATTTTATTACGGACAAGAATAATTTTGCGTATACCTTCGGCGGATCGTTAAGCGCGTTTGATAATAACCTGAGCGCAAGATACCGAAGCAACGGGGGATACTTCCAGTCATTCGGATCATCCATCCAGCGCGATATTGAAACATTTGAAATTTCTGACCGCCATCGTTTCTGGCAGAACCGCATATTCGTTACGGTGAATTATGCGACGTCAAAAAACAATTTGTCTAAATCAAATGACAATACACTTGAAACGCAAACGATCGGAACGAATTTCTCTCTCTTCCTGCCCAAACTGCCGAGTTTGAGTTTCGGATATACAACGATGAATCGCGACAATAATTTTAATTACACGACGCCAAAAGTAGGTGCTTTGCCTGAAGAAAGCGTGACCAATATTATTTCGCTCGGCAGTTCGTATGGATTTTCTGCCATGGACTTGCGTCATAATGCCACGGTCAATTACAGTACAAGCAAGAAAGATGACAAGACGGAAAGCTATATAGTAGAAACTACGGTCAACGCGGTGCAGGACACTTTTTCGTATATACCATTTCAGGCATCCGACAACAATAGCGTCAGCCTTGGTATAACCACCGAATGGAAATTTCCGTTGCGCACGACGGTCAATTTCTCTTCCTCATCCGGTAATACGCGAAGCATCGCCGCATCGGGTAACGTTCAAAAAGACAAATCGTCGGCAACGGGATTCGGCGTTTCCGGCGATTATCAATTGCTCAATACCGATAAGTTAATTCTCAATGTGTACGGAGGCTTGAGCTACACGGGCGTATCGATTCCAAACTCAAGTGATCTCAGCCTTACGAGCATTAACCTCGGGCAGAGATTTAATTTTTATAAGAACAATACGCTCACATTGAATTTTAATCTGACTTCGGGTATCAAAATTCCTCAGTTCGACAGTGGCGGAAATGTTACCGGAACCAAGTCGGAGATCAACAGCCTGTTTTCTGCCCGCTACGATTTTGTTTTTTAATATGTAATAGCGCTATATATAACAAGGCCTAATCCGAATGACTCGGGTTAGGTCTTGTTTTTTATTCCGACCAAGTAAATCACATCTATTACCCACCATCAAACCCATGAGGTTACTATGGCCAACGGAACATTTTTTAAAAACCTGATGGAAAATAAATGGGCGTTTATTTGTCTCATTTTTTCCTTGCTTGTTTTCGTACCCAATTTGCTCTTAAAATTGTTACCGGATATGAGCGATTCTCTGGTATTATTTTATTTGCTGAATATCGGTTTAACCGCGCTGTCTATTTTTGCGATGCTGCTTGGCATTTATTTTTCAGGATTCAAGAATAAAACACTGTCCGGCGTTTTCATCACGTTATTGGCAGTCTGGTTCGGCAGTTTTCTCGTAAATGTGAAGGCTATTGAAAGTATTGAATTAAAAACCTTGGACGCCCGTTTCGGTTTTCGTTATCAATATGTTGATAACGAGAGAAGGATTACATCCGACGATTCACCGATCGTTATAATTGCTATTGACGATCAGTCTGGAAATTCAGTTCAGGAACGTTATCCTTGGCCGCGTTCCTACTACGCGCATTTCATTCGGAATATGAAGAAGGCTGGCGCGAAGGTGGTTGGTATAGACGTTGTTTTCGATGCGCCGGATTATAACGGCACGGAAAAAGACGATGACTTGGCTCAGGCAATTGCGGAATGCCAAAATGTTGTTTTGGCAGGCAAAGTGGTCAAGGCGGACGTAGGTGGAGGACAAGGGCAAAGTGAAATGGTAGTGACGCCCTTGGAAAAATTTATTAACAAGGGCGGTAAATGGGGTTTTGTAGGCGTCACAAATGACATTGACGGTTTTTGGCGTCAATACCTCATGGAAGATCAAATCGGATCGGATGAATATGCTCAAAAGTACTATTCATTTGCCATCGAAGTGTTGAAGAAATACTATGATATTCCTGATTCGGTAGAAATTGAAAATGCGGAAAATTATTTTAAGTTCGGCGATAAAATCATTAAGAAATATAAGCAGTATTCATTCCTTATCAATTTTCAGGGTCCTTTGCGCACTTTTCCATACAAGTCTTTTGATAATACGGTAGACGATGAGGAGTTTGATCTTAAACCTGAGTATGATCTTGATTCTTTTGACGGGCTTATTGATGAAAACGGCGAGCCCATCGGGCTGCTCCAGCAGGGTTTCTTCAAGGACAAGATCGTTCTTCTGGGCGCGACGATGGAGGAACTTCACGACGTTTTCCCCGTTCCGATAAGTGAAACGCGTAACGCCGAGGGTCAAAAACTTGAAACCCTTATGCCCGGGGTTGAGATCCACGCGAATGCGATCAATACGATCTTAACGGACGATTACATTACGGCCCAGCCGGATTGGATACGGGTTCTTATCGTCACTTTAGCCTCGTTTTTGGTATTTCTTCTCGTGTCCAAATTGCAGAAACCGCTATTGGCATTTCCGGTGTTTTTATTAATCATGCTCGCCGTAACCGTGGCCGCATTTTATTTGTTTGCATTTCATCACCTGCACATGCAAATGGTCACGCCCATGCTAGCCATAGGATTCACTTATGTCGGTAACGTCTTGTTCCAATACCTCGGTGAAAGAAAAGAAAAGGCTACCATTCGTAATGCGTTTGGCCGTTACCTGCCTGAAAAAGTCGTGTCGCAGTTAATCGATAATCCCGGCCTTTTGAAGCTGGGCGGTGAAGTTCGTTTCCTAAGCATTCTGTTTTCCGATGTGGCCGGTTTCACCACGATCAGTGAAAAATTAACGCCTACCGAATTGGTTCATTTACTCAACGAATATTTGACGGCCATGACCGACATCATTATGAAATACGATGGCATTATTGATAAGTATGAAGGCGATGCGATTATGGCGGAATTCGGCGCGCCATTGCAGGACGACCTCCATGCCCAAAAAGCTTGCTATGCGGCGATCGAGATGCAGGAGAAACTCGTCGAAATGCGCGTGAAATGGAAAAAAGAGGGACGTCCGGAAATGAGAGCCCGCGCGGGTATCAATAGCGGACAGGTCGTTTTGGGGAACATGGGATCTGAAAGCGTCTTTGACTACACCGTTATGGGTGACAACGTGAATTTAGCCTCGCGGCTTGAGGGTGCCAATAAAGAATACGGCTCCTATATCATGATCAGCGAATGGACGCAGGAACTGGTGA
The DNA here is from genome assembly GCA_008933615.1 of bacterium. Lineage (NCBI taxonomy): Bacteria > bacterium. Next base: position 21,796 of record WBUR01000002.1, read on the forward strand.
AGGACGATATTATCACTCGTGAACTGGATCTTATTCGGGTTAAGGGAAAAGAAAAAGGCGTCAAAGTATTTGAAGTTATTGCGCGAACGTCCGTTGGCATTACGGCAACAAAGAAAAAATCATTGGAAAATTACAACCAGGGCATTGCCGCTTACCGTCAGCAGCGCTGGGATGAAGCGATCGTTTATTTCAAGTCTGCGCTGAACAGCGTTCCCGATGACGAGACTTCGCAGGTGTACATCGAACGATGCGAAGAATTTAAGAAAAATCCACCGCCGGAAAATTGGGACGGCGTATTTACCATGACTACGAAATAACAACCATATAACCTATTGTGAACTAAGAATTAATTTGACTTTTTTTGATTTTTGCGGTAGATTTGCACGCCTCTTGTAGAATGTTATTTATTTATCAAACTTTCGGGAGAACCTATGGCAATAAAAGTTGGAATAAACGGATTCGGCAGAATCGGACGGCTTGTATTTAATGCAATGGTAGATAAAGGACTTTTGGGCAAGGAAATTGATATAGTAGCTGTTGTGGATGTGAGTACGGATGCCAAATACTTTGCGTATCAATTGAAATACGACTCCGTTCATGGCAAATTTGCGGGAAAACTTGCGACGGAAAAAAGTAAATCTGATTTGGAAACCGATGATGTGATCGTCGTAAACGGACACAAAGTAAAATGCATTATGGCAACGAAAGATCCTGCTCAATTACCCTGGAAGGAACTTGGAGTAGACTTTGTGATCGAATCGACAGGATTATTTACCGATGCTGAAAAAGCAAAAGGCCACTTAGCAGCCGGTGCCAAGAAAGTACTCTTATCTGCGCCGGGCAAAGGCGACGTCAAAACAATTGTTATGGGAGTGAATGATCAGGAGTATGATTCAACAAAGCATCACATTGTTTCAAACGCTTCATGTACTACCAATTGCCTCGTTCCTGTTGTCCATGTTCTGATCAAGGAAGGTATAGGAATTGAAACCGGGCTAATGACAACGATTCACTCCTACACCGCAACACAGAAAACCGTAGACGGGCCGTCTAAGAAGGATTGGCGTGGCGGAAGAGCGGCAGCGATCAATATCATCCCGTCATCCACCGGCGCAGCGAAAGCCGCCGGAGAAGTCATTCCGGCTGTTAAGGGCAAATTGACCGGAATGTCTTTTAGAGTTCCAACACCCAATGTGTCGGTAGTAGACCTGACATTCCGCGCAACGCGCGACACGTCCATTGAAGAAATCGACGGACTGATGAAGAAAGCTTCCGAGTCGTATCTAAAAGGAATTCTGGGTTATTGTAATGAAGAAGTGGTTTCGACCGATTTTATACACGATGAACGCTCTTCAATTTACGATTCGCTTGCTACTGTTCAGAATAATCTAAAGGGTGAGAAACGATTTTTTAAGATAGTATCGTGGTACGACAATGAATGGGGATACTCGCTGCGCGTCGTGGATTTACTTCTGAAAATCGCAAGATAATACGGTGATGATATGAATAAACTGACCATTGATAAAATTGATGTGAAAGCGAAACGCGTCTTACTACGCGTTGACTTCAATGTTCCATTAGATGATAAGGGCACTATAACAGATGACACTCGAATTCGAGAATCATTGCCAACGATAAAGAAAATTATCGCGGAGGGCGGCAAGCCCGTAATCATGAGTCATCTTGGACGACCGAAAGGTAAGAGAAACCCTTCGATGTCGCTCAAGCCCGTCGCCGTTCGTCTTTCAGAATTACTCGGAATTCCCGTTTTGATGGCGGACGATTGTGTAGGAGAGGTTGTTGAAAAACAAACTACTAATCTCAAGCCGGGCGATACAATGCTTCTGGAGAATCTTCGTTATTACAATGAAGAGGAAGCCAATGACGATATATTTTGTCAGAAATTAGCGAAATTGGGCGATGTATTCGTCAACGATGCTTTCGGCACCGCGCATCGCGCGCATGCTTCTACGGCGGGTATCACAAAATATTTTAAACAAAATGCCGCCGGTTATCTGATGGAAAAGGAGATTGAATATCTTGGAAGCGCAGTTCAGAATCCCAAACGTCCTTTTGTCGCGATCATTGGCGGAGCAAAGATCTCCGGGAAAATCGATGTGATTGAAAATCTCATGAAGAAAGTTGACACGGTACTGGTCGGCGGGGGTATGGCGTTTACTTTTGCAAAAGTGATGGGTTATGAAATTGGCGCGTCTCTCTTTGAAGCGGACAAAGCGGATATGGCAAAGGATATCATTGCGAGGGCGAAATCAAGTAAAGCGCGGATTCTATTTCCGTCCGATTCCGTTGTAGCCAAGGAATTCAAGAACGAAACGGAATTCAAAACCGTTCCAATAAATGCGATTCCTGAAGGTTGGATGGGATTGGATATTGGTGTGGGAACTATTGAAGCTTACAAGAAAGAAATTATGAGCGCCGGAATGGTTGTTTGGAACGGGCCGATGGGCGTTTTTGAAATGCCGAATTTTGCCAAAGGTACTCGAGCCATAGCGGAACTCTTAGCAGAAGCAACGAAAAACGGATGTACTACCATTGTTGGCGGCGGCGACTCGGCGGCAGCGGTGACGGAAATGGGTTTTGAAGAAAAAGTGACGCATGTTTCAACCGGAGGGGGCGCTTCGCTGGAATACCTTGAAGGTAAAAAACTGCCGGGACTTGAAGCATTGACAAATAGTTAGGAGAAGAATGCGGCGCAAAGTAATTATCGGAAATTGGAAGATGTTCAAAGGGCCGCAGGCAGCCCGGCAATTAGCTAAATCGCTCAAACTGAAACTAACTGATATTCGTAAAACCGAAGTAGCCGTCTGTCCTCCGTTCGTAAGTATTGAGGCGGTGCGGGAGATTATCAAGGATACCCGAATCGGCTTAGGCGCCCAGAATATGTACCTCCATAAATCCGGGGCGTTTACCGGGGAAGTATCTGCGGAAATGGTTGCCGAGAGCGGGTGTACCTATGTGATTATAGGCCATTCGGAACGACGGCAGTATTTTCATGAAACCGACGAGTCCGTTAATCAAAAAATCAGCTTTGCTCTAAATGAAAAATTAATACCGGTAGTGTGCGTGGGCGAAACGCTTTCCGAAAGAGATAGTAATCAGACCGAAGAGGTTGTAAAACGGCAATACTTAGGCGCGATGAAAAATATTACTTCAAGCGATGCGGAAAAGATCATCATTGCATATGAACCTGTTTGGGCCATTGGTACTGGAAAAAACGCCACACCGGAGCAAGCCAATGACGTTCACCGATTTATCAGGGATTTAGCCGCTAATTTGTATGGAAAACTCTTTTCAGAGAAAATGATCATTCAATATGGCGGCAGTGTAAAGCCGGAGAACGCAAACGACTTATTATCGTGTGAACACATTGATGGCGCTTTGGTTGGCGGTGCGAGTTTAGACGCGGATCATTTTTCATCCATAGTAAAAGCAGCAGAGAAATTAATTTAACATTTAAATAATAACAGGAGAAACTAATGTTTGTATTTTTGGTCGTCATTCACATTATTGTAAGCGTCTTGCTGGTGATTTCTATTTTGATGCAGTCAAGCAAAGGTGGCGGTTTGGCGGGGACATTTGGCGGTAGTTCGACGGCTTTTCTTAGCGGCCGTCAGGCGGCAGACACGCTGACAAAGGCTACTATCATATTGGCTATTCTTTTTGCTGTTCTGAGCATTACGCTGAATATAGGCGTCTTGCGCGAATCGGGAAGCGATCAGGGAATTATTGAAAGAGAATTGGAGCAAGGCGGACAACAAGTGCCGGCGCTTCCGACGCCGCAAAATTAATCGCTAAGATTAATTTTTTATTGAATTTCAATTTAAATTTAAATAGATTTGAATTGTAAATATGCCGAAGTGGCGAAATTGGCAGACGCACCATCTTGAGGGGGTGGCGCCTATGGCGTGCGGGTTCAAATCCCGCCTTCGGCACCATTAAATTTCTGCTGCATTATCATTTCTGAATCGGTTAATTTCTTTTTTTGATAAGCATTGTTTTAGATCATCACCTTAATATGTCACCTTAAGGAGGTTATTTTTAATGAAAAGAGTATGGATGCCTTTTTTAGTTGTAGTCCTTTTTTCAATTGTTTATTCAGTTAGCGCACAGGAAAAAACAAGCGAGGAAGAGGAGTATCAGAGAAAACTGGAAGCCTGGAAAAAGCAAAAAGAAATGATCGAAAAACAAAACCAGGAGAAACTAAGTTCCGTCAATTCGCAGAAAGGCGCAAAAGCGCGCTTCAAAGCGGGAAATGATTATTATAGACAAGGCGATTATGCGGCGGCTGTTCGTGAATTTCAGCAAGCAGTTAAGCTGGATCCTGAGTATCAAAAAGCGTATACCAACCTCGGGTTATCCTATAAACGTTTGGGAGATTTTCAAAGTGCGATCAGAAATTATGACATCGCAATCAAAATGCCTAATGGAGAAAAGGAAACGGTTACCCAGGCGATAAGTTATAAGGCTAATTTGTACATTGATACTAAGGAGTACAAGAAAGCAGTCGAAACTATCGATCTTTATCTGAAAGACAATCCGACTGATGACGGGATGTTATATTTGAAAGGCAAAGTGCTTAAGGACGGTCTAGGACAGTTAAAAGAATCGATCACAGTTCTACAGAGCGCCGTTGCAAGCAATCCGAACAATCCAAAGGCGCATTTGGAATTGACCAGTTGTTATAATGTTACCGGCGACTACCAGTTAGCAATTAATCACGGTTTAAAGGGTTTGGAAGCCTCTAACGATGCTGAAACCACAGCGGCATTGAATTTTGAAGTTGGCGACGCGTACAGGAAATTTGGCAATACTGGGGAAGCGGTCAAATATTATCAAAGCTCTAAGACGAGCCGTAAATGGCGTGAAATTGCCGAATACTGGTTAAAGACATTAGGTTCGAAATAACTTATTTTAAAGCGATTCGGCATGAGTGAAGTCATCGAAGGGTGGGCTGTCGTAAAGACAGTCAGTTACGAACATCAGGCTAATCTTATCAGCGACCAACTCCAGTCGCTTGGGGTAGAGAATACCATCCTGTCACAAAAAGACCATACAAATGTTGTATGGGTCGGTGACCTCTCAGAGATTAAGATTTTAGTACCACAGGATAAACTTCAACAGGCATTGGATATATGTAAAGATATTGAGTTACCTGAAATGGAACTTTCCGATGATACCGATGTTGGCGGCGATGAAGACGATGCTGAGGAAGATGACGAAGAGCATTAGAAAGCAGTATGCCGGAAACTAAGGGAAAACTAAGGGTATCTGCTGTTCAATATCTAAATACCAAACCTATAGTATATGGACTTGAGAAAAACCGCGTTTCTCACCGTTTTGAATTAAGTTACGATATACCATCGATCTGTTCAAAGAAACTTCTTGACCAAGAAGCTGATCTAGCCCTTATCCCTTCAATCGAGTACTCCCGAATCCGACGAACACGGTCTCTAAACATCGTACCTGACGTAGCTGTGGTTTCACATGACGAAGTGAATAGTGTGGAGTTGTTTTTTAATAAGAATTTGTCAGACATGAAACGAATTGCCGTCGATTCAAGCAGCCGCACATCGGTGGCTTTGTTAGAAATCATTTTGAAAGAAAAATACGATATCGAGCCTGTGTTGGTTCCCATGAATCCCGATCTGTCTCATATGCTGAAAGAAGCGGATGCAGCGCTCGTGATCGGAGATATTGCGCTGGAGCAGAGCGGAGTAATGGACAACAAGCTTGATCTCGGCGAAGAATGGAATGACTTAACGGACGGATTGCCGTTTGTATACTCTTTCTGGGCCGGCACTCAGGGAGCGCTAACACATAACGATGTCAAGAGTCTTATAGATTCCCGTAACACAGGAGTCCATAATCTCTCTGACATTGCTGGGGAATATGTGAATCAGAATTCTAGTGGACGGTCTCCTGAATTTTATGTTGATTATTTGACAGATAATATACAGTTTAAGCTTGGTAATGATGAATTAAACGGGCTGAAAGAATTTTACAGTTACTGCTATTTTTTTGGAATGATTGAGGAAATTCCAGAATTATATTTTTTTGAAGGAGCTTGATAATGTCAATTGAATTATGGAAAACACGCATTTTGTCTACAAAGGAAAAGTCAAAACGTTTTACTTTTTTTAATCCTGCCACTAACGGATTAGGTTCCTGGATTGAGTTTCAGGAAGTTTCTGAATCGAACGTATCCGGTAACAAAGTCCAGTTACTCAAATTCAGTTTTGAAGGCGGCGACGGCTTTCTCAATATAGCGGATTCAGAAGGAAAGATAAGGGAGCCTTTTTATGATCGTCATTGGTTTTTTGGAGAACTTACGCGACAAGGTAAAACGTGTATGGCGAGGTTTCGTTTTGTTGATGAACCGAGCAGCGGCACTGAACTCGGGACACGCATTTTTACTCATTGGCGCCATGGCCAATGGAAGGTATTGCCAAACCAAGATTCGCAAGGTAATTTGTCCAATTCAGAGGTAGAGATCAGCTTTGGTTGGAGTGTCAATGGAAATGCGTATTACTGGGAATTAAAGCCGGTTGAACCTGCTGAAGTTTCCAAAGAGGCTGCAAAAGCTCCTAAGAGTTTTGTGCCAAAGCCCGGTCCGCCAGCAGAAATAAAGGCTGAAGAAACGACCGCAGAGGCTGCGCCAGTAAAAAAACCAAAGATATTTGTGCCAAAGAGTAGACAGACTGAACCGCCACAATCGTAATTCTTTAAAGCAAATGGTTTGATTTTATGACGGTTGTTTATTAATTTAATACAAGAGTTTGTTTGCTTCTTCTAAAAGAGGTGTGAAATGTATGGATGTACCCGTTGAAATAAAGTGGATTATAGAAGACGAACAGAGCAACGGATATATACTTCAGTTGATTGAGACCAATCACGATAAAGGCCGGATTTTACCGGTTGTCATTGGCGCGCCTGAAGCTCACGCCATCGCATTGGAACTCCAGGGCATTAAGCCCTTCAGACCTTTTACACATGATTTAGCTGTTCAATTTCTCGAAGCGTTGGATGCGGAAGTGCGAAAAGTGGTGATAACTGAATTAAACAAAAATACGTTTTTCGCCACGATATACATTAGCAGCAACAGCGTGGGCGAACAAGTGATAGATTCCAGGCCGTCGGATGCGATAGCCATCGCGATACGTGTTGGCGCTCCCATTTTTGTCAATGAAGACGTCATGAGCGTCGCCGGTTTGGAAGTTGACTTGCAAACGGGCGCCTATAATAAATCCTTAAAACAAACGGACGGTATTCCCGATACTGCGCCGCCGATTATTCAAAATAACCTTGAAAAACTTGAGAAAGAACTTCAAAAAGCGATCGAATCTGAAAACTATGAACTCGCCGCCAAAATTCGTGATCAGATTAATCTCATGAAATCATAGCCCAGAACTTACCCCATGTTTATTCTTGCCCGATATATTATTCGCGAACATATCGGCCCTTTCTTTTTTGCATTATCCCTCATTATGACCATGTTGGTTCTCAATTTTGTGCTTCAGGCTATGAAGTATATCATTGGCAAGGGAATCAGCATACAGGTTATATTTGAATTTATTGCTTATAACTTAGCCGGCATCATAGTGCTTGTTGTCCCCATGTCCATATTGGTTGCTACTATTATGGCATTTGGCCGTTTATCATCGGATAATGAGATAACAGCAATCAAAGCAGGAGGGATTAATTTTTATAAGCTGATCATTCCTGTGCTCATGCTGTCGGGCGTTATCACCTACGGATTGTTTGTGTTTAATGATCAGGTTTTGCCGATTGCAAATCACCACGCGCGTGTCCTGAAAAAAAACATTCAGACGAAGCGGCCGACGCTGACAATTGAACCGGGGGTCTATCTGGATGGAGTTGAGAATTTTACTATGATCGTGGAAAACAAGGATGAACTGGGCTCGTCGATTTACGGTATTACGATATTCGATAAGACTCAGCGAGATGCCGCGCGAACAATCACGGCCGAAAAGGGGCAAATTGAAATCGAAGAAGAAAATGAAGACATGGTTATCACTTTAGAGAACGGCGAGATCCATGATATGAATCCGCGAAAACCGGATAATTACCAGAGGATAAATTTTACAAAATACAGAGTGACGGTCAAAGTTGAAAATCTTACATTAAAAAAGAGCGATGAGAGTTTTCATAATGAACGTGAAAAAAATATTTCCCAATTAATGGAAGATGTGCAGCGTTATAAAAATGAAAGGGATAAGCATCTCGACAAAGTGGTCAAAGCAGTTGAGAAAAGTCCCGAAGTAATAACGCAACTTGATGAAAAAGGCAAAGGCTATTTTCATCGTTTCTTCTTTAATTACTCTTTTCTCGATGATATTAACGCCATCTTTACGCGTCTAAATTTAGCGGCAGATACAACTGAGTACAAGTTCCAGACCGCTTTTCATGACTCCTCTCATAAGAGCATACTAACGATTTTGAAATATTCTTCCGACAGCACGCGCAAGCCCGGCGTTGTCTTAAAACGGGGCATGAGTTCTGAAGATTCAATAAGAAAAATGAACGCCGGTATTCAACTTCCCGATACAGCAGCAATGATTACGGCATTTGCCGTACAACAAGTCGCAAGCGCATTGAACTCCACGAATAATTATCAGCGTCTTATGGATCAACTGATGGTGGAAGTTAACAAGAAATATTCAATACCCGTCGCATGTATCGTCTTCGTCATGCTGGGCGCTCCGTTAGGCGTAATGGCGAAAAAGGGGAACTTAGGAATAGCCGGCGGCATTAGTCTTTTTTTCTTCATCGCGTATTATTTTTGTTTAATTCTTGGTGAAAATTTTGCAGACCGCCAATTACTGAATCCTTTTGTTGCAATGTGGTTTATGAATATCCTATTGGGATCCGTTGGTGTTATTTTAATCTATCAAACGGCTTCGGAAAAAGATTTTGGAATTGTCTCATTCCTGCGCACGGTTGTCTACAAAATCTATTATGCCGTAAAGCGGACGGATAAAAAGGAACGGCTTTGAACGAAAAAAACATCATATTCGGCAGAAGGGCTGTTATGGAGGCCATTCGAAGCAATACGGCAATTGAGGAACTGTTTTTGCAGAAAAATGCACAGGGACTGTCTGATATCCAAAATGAAGCGCAACTGTTTTCAATAAAAACAAAAGAAGTGCCGCAGAGCGTCATGGATAATATGGCCTTACGCCAGAACCATCAAGGTGTTCTTGCCAAACTAAAATATATGGAATTTGCCTATGCGACCGTGGAAGATATTTTTGAAAGAGCGGAGCGCAAGAATGAAAGAGTCCTTATAACCATCTTGGATGAAATAGTAGATCCCCATAATTTGGGCGCCATCATTCGAAGCGCTGAATGCGCAGGATTTCACGGCGTTATTATTCCAAAACATAACTCAGCAGAAGTAAATGCCACCGTGATGAAAACATCAGCCGGAGCAGCTACTCATATACCGATTGTCCAAGTAACTAATTTATCACGCGCGATGAAGGAACTGAAGGCCCAAGGCGTCTGGATACACGGGACGTCAATGAATGCCACAAAAAATTATTTTGAAATGGATGCGCGCGACCACATTGCTGTAGTGATTGGCAGCGAAGGAAGTGGAATGAGGCGTTTGACAGAACAGGGGTGCGACTTTTTGATAAAAATTCCAATCTTCGGAAATATCGAGTCGCTCAACGCATCGGTCGCAGCCGGAATTGTATTTTTTGACATTCAAAGGCAACGTTTATCACGGCCAAAACCAGGTTAATACCTTAACTTTCCAGTTCTTTTTGTTTTAATTCTTCTTTCTGTTGAATTTTTTCGCCAACCCAACCTCCGAATAATCCAAATATTCCGCCCCCTATAAGCGCAATTAATAAAACAAATACCGGAATTTCAATATCTAAACCGAACTTGAGAAATAAATAATTAAAAAGTATCGTAACCGTACCTGCAATCCCACATTCCAGTTCGGTGTTTCCCGGGGATTTGTAGCCTGCGACAATACCTGATGCTATGACGCTCAAGGCGAGAAATAGTGCAATAGGTATGAGTTTGTAGAAAAATAATGATACAAAAAACAAAATGAAACAATTGAGCATAAAACCGACAACTGATGCAACGATAATCCAATGCCACTGGATGAATTTTGTAGGTTGGTTAAACCCTTCCATTTCTTCACCGATCCAACCACCGAGCTGAGTCAGTAAAATACCTCCAACGATCAGTAGTAATATCTGAAAAACGCTGAGTTCAGTAAGTTGGGACTGCACTTCGTAAAGTCTAGTTAATATCATACCGACGATCGGAATGATCATACCTACCAAAGCTGCCTCTTTAATGGTATGTCCACTAGAATAGTGGCCTAATATCATTCCCGTTAGGATATAGGCTAATCCTGTGATTAAATAGGGTATGACTGGATTGTGAAATTTAGCGTAACTAATGAGAACCAATATCCCAATAAGAATAAGCCCGACTACCGTGCCGGCCGTAACCCAAAACCAATCAATATTCGATAGTAAATTTTTAATAGGGTTATTTTTCAAGTTCTGCTCAGTCATTACAGTGCCTCATATTTAGAATAATGGTGCGTATTATCATGCATGCAGAAAAATTCTCTCCGGAACATGTTTCAAACTGGAAAAATGTAGAAATTATAATCCTTATTGTCAAATTCAAGTTTGGTTCACATTTTGGACATTAATTTTTGCAAATGGGATTTCATTAAGCTATATTTTTTATATTTCAATATATATAGACAAAACAATAAAATATTTTTCGATGTTTGGTTAGAATAAAAAATAGTACCATGAACCGTTATACGCGCATAGCTGTCGGTGGGCTTTATATCATATTCGGTACCTTCATAATGCATTTTGAAGTATTGCCTGGAAACTTCGACCCCAGATTTCTTACTATGATGGGATTTGTATTGATCTGTTATGGCATGTATCGGGTAGTGCACAACTTTTATGTGAAGCCCGAAAACAGGGAACAACAGAATGATAAGGGTAATCAATGAACTCCAGCGTTGCAAAGTACTTCCTTATTGCAGCTTTATGCTTGTCGTGCCGGAAACGCGATGACGTCAGTTCGCCGACGAGCGGCAAACTGGACGTCATTTGTGATGAATCGGTTTCATCGGCAATTGAAACTCAAAAAACGGAGTTTGAAAAAAACTACCCTAAAGCGCGTATCAGCTTAAAGCTCAGTACGACAAATTATGCGATCGGCAGTTTACTTAACCATGACGTCGAATGTATTATTTCCACGCGCGAACTGGATTCCACTGAAACTGATTTTCTGATTCGAAACGACATTAAAGTATATTCGCAAAAATTAGCTTTGGACGGTATCGCATTTATTGTCAACGCCAAGAACCCCATCCAGGAAGTTACTTTGGACCAAATAAGTTCTATACTAACCGGAAGAAATATTCGATGGAATTCAGTTTCTGACGCTACATCCTTTCCTTCAAACATTGATGAAGTCCGTCTTGTTATCGACGGCCGAAAATCAGGAAACTATTATCTGCTTAAACATCAGGTTTTGAATGACGAGTCCATGACGGCAGCGGCTGAAATAATACCCGGTGACTCCATGGTCAGTTCGTCTGAAAGAATCTTGAATTACGTTGTATCGCATCGCGACGCGATAGGGTATGTTAGCACTGCGTGGCTCGGAAATAATCCTAAATTCACCAAAGTTGCCGATCAAATAAAAGTGCTGCGTTTAGCAGCAACCGACTACCAGAAGGCCGTTGCTCCCATTCCTGGCTATGTTTACCGTGGGGATTATCCATTGCGGCGTTTTATTTACATAATGCACCGCCAAGACCACATCGGACTTGCGGCAGGATTTACGGCATATATGACCGGAAATGAAGGGCAGCGAATGTTCTTACGATCTAATCTGGTACCGGCGATGAATCCTGTCCGGCTCGTACCTGAATAAAATTCGCTTGTGTTTTTATGAAAAAAATTAGAACTTTGCTGGCTTTTTATCCGTAGAATGTTTCATACAAACCCTTATCAAATAGGCTTGAGAAAGATATCTGTTCTAATGCGGCATATGCTGTTTAACTTTGCAAATACGAGTCTATTTTTATTGCTGTTAATTACTTCAGAAGCGATATCCCAGAATGTTCAAATTCAGGCGGCGCGAGAAAGGCTGAGTAGCGGCGATACAGCAGGCGCTCTGAGCCTCTTGGAAAGCGCAGCAAACGAATATCCTGAGTCGGCTGACGTCCACTACTGGCTTGCGTTAGCATATTATAAGAGCGAACGAATCTCGGATGCACTGAACTCGGCCCAGAAGACATTCGCCATCAAGCCGAAACATCTATTGAACCGAAGCTTGTTACTTGATATTTACTTGAAAGAAGAAAATTTTACAGATGCAAAAGCTGAAGCTGAATTCTTGCTTAAGGAATCACCCAAAGATCCGGATCTTCGCTTTAGGTTTGCACAATGTTTGGCAGGTTTAAGTCAGTTTGAAGAAGCAAGTATTGAGCTTTCGAAACTGGAAGTGCATAAAAAGTTACCGTATAATTTGCAGTACAAAGTTCTCTTACTACTCGGGGATGTGTATGCCAAACAGAATATAAATGAAACGGCAATTGCCTATTATTCCAAAGCAGCGTCAGTAAACGGCAGTTCGGTTGATGTACATATAAAACTGGGCAAAACGTATTTCAAGGAACGCCAGTATAACGATGCGCTGAGGGAGTATCTAGAAGTCGTGCGGCTTGATTCAAATAACACCGAAGGCAATCTCAATGTAGGGTATATTTATTATAATGGAGGTAAATCAAATCCTCAGCAGTATGGGAACGCAATTTTTTATCTGCAGAAATATGCGGCGCTAGAGCCGGCTGATCCTCGCGGATTTTTGTACATCGGAAAAAGTTTTCATGCGCTTAGAAGTTACTCCAACGCAATCCCACCGCTTCAGACGGCTGCTCGGCTTGACAGTGGGGCAGGACGAGAAGAGACGATGAAATTTCTGGCTGAGTCGTATTCAGGAATTCAGGATCACGAAAAGACGATTAAGATGTATGAAGAACTGGAGAAAAAACAGTATCCTTTGGACGCGATGGATTATGTCAGGTTAGGCCTTTCGTACAAAGCTATTAAAGATACGCTAAATACGGGCAAGTATTTTAGCAAAGCGGCATCCGCGGATTCGTTATACCATGTATTGCTTCAGGAAGTTGGGTTGATGTACTACGGAAGCAAAAATTTTGTCGAGGCGGCTCGCTGGTTCGAAAAACGAATTGCTGCAAACGCCAATGATACTGCCGTTGCCGGGACATGGCAGAGTTTAGGTTTATGCCAGTTTTATTCGGCAAAAACACGGCAGGATACATTAAAAGCGCTGTCATCAATTCGAAATGCGATACATTTAAAGCCGTATTCTCAATACTATTGGCTTATATTTGCACAAATCGCAGAGTATGCGGATTCCGCAGCGTCTGCAAAAATGGCTTATCAGCAGGTCGTAGATATTGATTCTAATAATGCTCAAGCTTATTTCGGGCTGGCAAGCATATCTTACCGTTTAAAAAACAATGACGAAGCCATCACGTATTTCAAACAGGTTATCCGGCTCGACGACAAACATAAATACGCGCTGTATTATCTCGCCCAATGTTACCTTAGGCAGAAAAATAATTTAGCAGCTATTCCATACCTGAGAAAATATGTCGAACTAGATCCAAACGGGCAATTCGCTGTAAATTCAAAACGTATTCTGAAGCAACTTGGCGCTAATTAATGTGAATTACCGGCGCATATATGCATCGCACACTACAGAAGCTATTATGAGACTCTACATCTTCACTATTCAAGGAGGAAATCTACATGAAACAGTCCGTTTTTATGACGGTATTAATCGCAACGGCATTTCTGATCTCAGCGATTATTTATGAATTCGTTTTTGGCGCGGAAGGCGATGCTTTCGGATTAAACTATATCTACAAAGGCGGATATTTGGTTGTTGTCCTCATGGTCCTGTCCATTATGGTTATAACGTTTGTATTTGAACGTATCTTTTCTTTGCGTAAAGCCAACGGCAGTGATGCTTTGCCGTTTTTTTTGAAAAAAGTTCAAAAAAACCTTCTTGAAAACAGCGTGGAATCCGCTGTAGAAGTGTGTGACCATCAAAAAGGATCGTGCGCAAATATTATCAAAATGGGACTTGAAAGTTTTATTCGTACTGGAAAGTTAGGCTTGACGATCGATAAGCGTGTTGCGGAAATGAAACGATCCATCGAAGAAGCTTCTTCGCTGGAAGTGCCGCTGTTGGAGAGGAATTTAATCGCGATTTCAACCATTGCATCCATTTCTACGATGGTCGGGTTGCTTGGAACGACTATCGGTATGATTCGCGCGTTCAAAGCCCTGGCACAATCCGGCGCTCCCGATGCGGTTCAACTTTCACTTGGAATTTCAGAGGCCCTGATCAATACAGCGGGCGGCCTGTTTGCAGCCATTGTTGCCATCGTCGCATATAATTATTTTGTTAATAAAGTGGATACGTATACGTATCTCATTGACGAAGCGAGCTATAACGTGGTCGAGATCTTGGCTAATAAGAATTCCGATAAGTAAACGATTCAATTCCCATAACGAGGCAACATGGCGAAAATTAAAAAACATCGCGTTGGTGTTAATCTTGATATGACCCCCATGGTAGACGTAGCGTTTCTGTTGTTAACTTTTTTTATGCTGGCAACGACGTTCCGACCGCCCGAAGAAGTATCTGTCACGGTGCCGGATTCTCATTCGCAATTAAAGTTACCGGTTGCAAACGTAATCACGCTGTCTATAACGAAGGAAAAACGAATATGGATGGACGTGGATGCTCAGGTTGTTCGCGCCAAGATTTTTGGAATAGACTATGCGCAGAAAGCCGGCAAAGAAATTAGTATAGATGAACTAGCTTCGCTGATCAATAAAGCGAGGTTGGAGAATCTTGCGATTCGCGGAGCGCAAGGAGCCATGCGTGTTGTCATTAAAGCAGATAAAGACGCGGACTACGACGTCGTGAGTGACATCATTGATATATTACAGAAAACCAAGATCACAACGGTAAATTTTATCACCAATCTGGAACGATAATAAATAGGCGGAGTTTAAATTATGTCTGAAATAGGAGCGGCACAGCCAAGGTCGCACGGCAAAGGGAAAAAAAGAAAACGACGGCTCGGCGTTCGTCTTGATATGACGCCGATGGTGGACGTAGCTTTTCTTCTTTTGACTTTTTTTATGTTAACAACGGCCTTTCGTTTGCCGCAAACCATGGAAATCAGCATTCCGGAAGACGATAAAGAAAGCAATCAAGTCAAGATCGCCGAATCAAATATTTTGCAAGTGCGGGTAACGGATGATAATACGATTTATTGGAATTTGGGAAATAATGCACCTCAAAAGACGGACTTAAACAATTTACGTCACCTATTTATTGAGCGAAGCGAGAAGAATATTCAAGACGGCAAAGGCGTTACAATTAAGGAGAAATATAAACTGATTATGCTCATCAAAATCGATAAAAAGGCCAAATACGAACATATGATCAATATTGTCGATGAACTGGATCTTGCGATGGTCTCGCTGAATGAGAAAAATAAGTTAACGGAAAGCGGCAGTAAATTATCTCCCCGTTTTGCCTTTGCGCCGCTTACCGATCGGGATCTAACGGAGCTTAAGAAGGCGCCATGAGCAATATCGATGTCATAGATGGATTTGAGAGGGAAAACTACGGTTCGTATGTACTCAAAAAAGTCTATTCGAAGAACTTAGCAGCCGGATTAATTATCGGCGTGGCGTTGCACATCGGAGGAATCGCTTCCTATTATATTTCGAATATCGTGATGCAGGAGGATAGGATAATCACCGTCAAATTCACCGACATTAATGAACTCCAAAATGCCCCGCCGTTACAGGATGCGCCGCCGCCGCCGACAGTAAAAATAGAAATCCCGGATGTGATCAAACCT
The DNA here is from genome assembly GCA_008933615.1 of bacterium. Classification (NCBI taxonomy): domain Bacteria; species bacterium. The sequence goes on from WBUR01000002.1 coordinate 37,817, forward strand.
GCTATGGGAATGCCTATCATCGTTCCGGATGAGGAGGCGTTGCCGGAATTAACCATTCAAACTCAGGAAGAAATCAAAACGGATATTGCATCAAGTACTTTTGGAGATCAGGATGGTGAAATAAGGGTTGATATCAGCGGAGTGATACAGGGGATTTCCGGAAATGATGAACCCGGCATGGATGAATTTGTTGTGGTCGAACAAAACCCGGTTCCGCTTGGAAGGCCGAATATCGTCTATCCGGAACTCGCAAAAAAAGCAGGCCTGGAAGGCAAGGTTGTTGTTAAGGCGCTTATCGACGAGACGGGGAGCGTGACAAAAATTGTTGTGATCGCCGGTGAAGATATTTTTAAAGACGCCGCAGTGGCTGCGATCAAGCAAATGAAATTTAAGCCCGCCATCAACGGCAACAGGGCTGTCAAGGTCTGGATTACTTATCCTGTCGTGTTTCGGCTCAATTGAAAGTTTTAGGGGATTAACTTTGGAGCCAAAAGCTATTGCGTTTACTACTCCGGATTAGTATGACAGACGCAGTTGTTCATTGATACAATAGTTATGTGCAATTGTCCTTTCAAAACAAAGGCGTCTTTCGTCTTTAAGAAATGTGCTTATTTTCTACATCGGAGGCGCTTTTGTATTCCAATATGTCTCCGGGCTGACAATTCAAGGCCTTACAAATTTCCTCAAGGGTTGATAGCCGAATCGCTTTTGCCTTGCCGTTTTTTAAGACAGAAACATTGGCGATCGTGATACCGACTTTCTCAGCAAGCTCGGTGACGCTCATTTTTCGTTTCGCCAGCATGACGTCTATGTTAATGATGATCGCCATAGTCTTATACCGTTAAGTCGTTCTCGGACTTTATATCCACGGCACTTTGCAAAACCCGTTCAAATACCGCTGCCGCAATTGCGATGACGATAGAGGCGAATGTGGCGATGATTCCCAACATAATGGCACCCGCGGCGTCATCCTTGTCACTACGAGCGGCTATCATGAGAAAGGCATCCGCCGCGACGATTGCGCCCGCAGTAACGAGTGCGCAGTATTTTATCATCCGAAAAGCTTTTACTGTTCCTTGTGAGAATGTTTTATTTATTCCGACATATCCTAGCACTTTGAATGCTTGATAGAGCGCCACGAAAAATGGGATGGACCCTATATACACATATGCTAGAAATGGATCATTGAAATATATCTCAAAGAGCGTGGCGTGTACGTTCCTACCTTCGAGCTGGGGTTCCCACAGCAAGGCAGCTAGAACACCGATGCCGATGAGCACAATGACAACCTGAAGAAATATCGTTGAATTTTTTTTCATAAGATACTCACCTCAAGGATTAATCGATTAGTGTTTATTTGCGACACATATTGAATATAAGATATTATTTATCGTTTGTCAATATGTTTTTATTGTTATATGTATATAGGAGGTGCTAACGTTCGCTCACCGCGCCAGCGGAAGAGTTTGAGATAGAGATTTGAGTTTACACGCGAATTTCTCATAAAACACAAATCCTCACAGATCCAAGACCTGTGAGGATTTGTTATTTCATTTTTCCAAGTCAGATTAGAACTTGATATCAATCTGTTTCGCTTTAGCTTCTTCCGCTTTAGGCAGTACGATGGTCAAAACGCCGTCTTTGTAATTAGCATCGATCTTATCGGACTTGACGAGCGACGGCAGACGGAATGACCTGCTGAAAGACCCGTAACTTCTTTCCACGCGATGGAAATTCTCTTCTTTCGTCTCGCTTTCCTGTTTCTTTTCTCCCTGAACGGTGAGAACGTTTTCCTGCAGCGTGATCTTTACGCCGTCTTTGGTGACGCCGGGCAATTCAATATGAACGGTGTATTTGTCCTTGCCCTCCGTGATGTCGGCTGACGGATACCAGTTCTGTAAACCGTTAAATGTCTCATCGTCGCCGGTGAAGAAGTTCGATAACATCTTACTCATTTCTTTTTGCACGTTGAAGAGGTCGGTCAATACGCCTCTTTCGTTGATCGGGTTATACCTGATGATTGACATGGTTATCCCTCCTTTTGTTTGTTGGTTTTAGTTAAAGTTAATTTTAATTTCACGAGGTTTAGCCTCTTCCTTTTTAGTTAAATTCATCTGTAAAAATCCGTTCTTCCATGACGCATCTATGTTTTGAGTATCAACGGTTTTTCCCAGCGTGAATATTCTTCGATAATTTCTTTTGTAGATCTCCGATCGTATCAATTCGCCTTCTTCCTGAATATTCATTTTGCCTTCGATCAAAAGCTGACCGTTTTTCACTTGCACGCTCAAAGTGTCCTTATTCACACCCGGCATCTCTAAGAGCAGGTGATAATGATCTTTGCTCTCGCGTATGTCGCAACGCGGCTGAACGTAGTAATAGCCATTTTCGTGTTTTACAACATCACGCTGATCTGTTTTGACTTCGTTGAAAGTTTTTGTCTCCATTTTTTGTCTCCTGTTTGATTTAATGAGTTAATTTTGGTTTCGTTCTTGATTAATACAAAGCCAGTGCCAAAATTTACATACTGAAATTTATGGGTTTATGAAGCACCCCTTTAGAAAATAAGACAAAATGACATATTTTACAATTTAGAAATCATGAAATAATTGCAATTATATGACAATATGGCTGTTTTTTACTAACTGAGGCATATAGAAGGTAAAGATTCGTATTAGTTAAGGATTTTTATGACACCAAGGCATAAAAACGCGAAGATTGATTGCAAAAGAAATTTTTCATCTTAAGTTAACTTTATGACTACGGGTCTTTGTGGCACTTATTCAATGGGAGCTCAGCGGTCGCTTAATTTCTGTTGATTTTACAGGTAATTTTAGCTAAACTTTTTTGCCTTTTTTTAACCCGGAAATTGCAATGTTAGACGAATTTCAAATAAGAGAAGACATTGTTGAGTGCGGCCGTCGATTGTATCAAAAGGGGTTTGTCGCGGCGAATGACGGCAATATCAGCGTGAAAATAAGCGACGATGAGATACTTGCCACTCCCACCGGACGATGTAAAGGGTTTTTGTATACAGATGAGTTGGTCAAACTAAATCATAAAGGCGATGTTCTTGAAGGAAGCGCCAAGCCATCAACGGAAATTTTGATGCACCTCGCCATTTATGAGGAACGCCCCGACGTTAGATCTGTGGTTCACGCTCATCCGATATACGCGACCGGCTTTGCAACCGCGAATATTCCTTTGTCCGATTGTGTGTTGGCGGAAATAGTTACGACCTTAGGATCAATTCCGATAGCTCCTTATGCGACGCCGTCGACGCCGGAATTGGCGGATTCCATAAGAAACGTCATACGTCATGCCGATGCATGCCTTTTGGCAAATCACGGCGTCGTGACGTGCGGACGAAACGTATTTGACGCTTATTACAAAATGGAACGGGTGGAGCATTACGCGCATATCATCTACGTTGCAAAAATGCTGGGCGGGGAGAGGGTTTTGAGTCCGGAAGAGGTACAAAAATTGTATCAAATAAGAGAAACATACGGAACGCAAACTCACGCAAATCCGGGTTGCCTGGCATGTACGGAAGACTGCGTCGGCGGCGATTGTGTCTTATATGAAAAAAAAAATAAAAGTCACGATAGCAGGAATGCGACCGATGAAACGCGTATATCTGCCCTTATCAGGGACATCATTCAAACTTTAAAATAGTAAAATGGTTGACAAGGCTTATCATTCAAAAATTCGTTCTTTCTTGTTTATTTCCTTTGGATTGGTTCTGACGTTTATACTCGTTTTAACAGCAATACCAATTTCGCTTTTTGCGCCGATGGGAAAGACAATGGCTGCGATAGAAAAATTTTGGTCGGGTGTCCTCGTACGCTTTTCTATGATGCGAGTTGTGGCTAAGGGGATGGAGCATATCAAAAGCGATAAAACGTATATATTTATTTGCAACCATCAAAGCGCGTTGGACATCCCGTTAATGATGTTTTACGCGCCGAAACAACTGCGGATGATATTTAAGAAAGAACTCCTATATATACCATTCTTTGGACTTGTGCTGTGGTTGCTCAAGTTCATTCCGATTGACCGTGGAAATAGGGAAAAAGCTATAACGAGTTTAAAAAAAGCTGCCAAACGCATCCACGATGGAATCAATATTGTTATTTACGCCGATGGCACCAGAAGCGTGAATGGAGAATTGAAGCCGTTTAAAAAAGGAGCTTTTCTATTGGCCATCGACGCGCAGGTGGACATTATTCCGGTAACGATCAGTGGAACCATAAACGTAATGCATAAATTCGGCGGAATTTTGGACGTCAAATTCGGCCAGGAAGTTCATATCATTTTTGATCCTCCCATTTCCACATCGTCTTTTGTGTTGGAACAGAAAGACGAATTAAAGACATTAGTTAATTCACAGATTGCCGGTAACTACGAAGTGATAAAACATCTGTCCAAGATCACCGACACGAACTTATTAGATAAAGTTACCCGATTTGAACAAAAGCAGCATTCGGTTACCGCTGCATAACATTCATATAAAGGAAATACCGATGAAAGGAATTATTTTAGCCGGAGGGCTCGGCTCACGCTTACAACCTCTGACTCTGATCACCAACAAACATTTGCTTCCCGTATATAATAAGCCGATGATCTACTATCCGATTGAAAAATTAGTTGAAGCGGGAATTGACGACATCGTTTTGGTAACCGGTGGAAGTTATGCAGGCGATTTTCTGCGGTTGCTTGGAAATGGAAAAGAATTTAACTTATCTCACATCAACTATGTGTATCAAAAGGGTGAAGGCGGAATTGCAGAAGCGCTGGGTTTGTGCGAGCATTACGCGAAAAATGACTCCATCGCCGTAATATTAGGCGATAATATTTTTGAGGATAGTATCAAAAATGCAGTCGCTGATTATGAAAAAACGAACAAAGGCGGCAAGATATTCCTGAAAGAAGTGCACGATCCGCAGCGTTTCGGTGTGGCGGAAGTTAAGGGTGAAAAAGTTATCGGCATTGAAGAAAAGCCAAAGATCCCGAAATCCAACTATGCGGTGACCGGAATCTACATGTATGATGCGGAAGTTTTCGATGTGATTAAAACGTTGAAACCATCCGGACGAGGCGAGCTGGAAATTACCGATGTGAACAATCACTACATCCGAAAAAACGCAATGAAGTACGAATTCATGAACGGATGGTGGACAGATGCCGGAACGTTTGAGTCGCTGTTCCATGCAAGCGGGCTGGTTGCAAAGTCTTTGAATGAGAAATAAAGTTGTCTCCTTTAATAGGTCGCTATTAACCGGCCCATTGGGGTTTTTATTTTAAATTGTAATCAAAAAGAATTTTTTGTAATATAACAAAGTCAATTAAAGCTAATTAATGAAGAAACTTGGGATTTTCGGTTCAACAGGTTCGATTGGAAAGAACGCGCTTCAGGTTGTGCGGAATAACCCGGATCGTTTTAAGGTTGTATGTTTAACGGCGAACAACAATGTTGACCTTTTAGTTCAGCAGGCATTGCAATTCATTCCGGAAACTGTCTGTATTTCAGATCAATCTGGTTTTAAAATTGTTAGAGAAAGACTGCGGCCGACCGGTATTCAAGTTCTTTGTGGTGCGGAAGCGTTGTCTGATCTTGCGCGCGAGGCTAATTTTAATATGATGGTAGGGGCCATTGTCGGATTTGCCGGGCTCCTGCCGACGATTGAAGCGATAAAGGCCGGTAAAGATATTGCGCTTGCGAATAAGGAAACTTTGGTGGTCGCCGGAGAGATCGTAAACCGATTACTGGAAGAGCATTGCGTTAGACTCATACCGATTGACAGCGAACACAGCGCGCTGTTCCAGTGCCTCGTCGGCGAGGATAGAACTAGCATTCGAAAGATAATTCTAACGGCATCGGGCGGGCCTTTTTTGCATAAGCCCAAAGAAGAATTCGGTAACATCACCGTGTCGGAAGCGCTGAAACATCCAAATTGGAAAATGGGTTCAAAAATCACAATCGACTCGGCAACGCTTATGAATAAAGGGCTTGAGGTTATTGAAGCGCACTGGCTTTTCGGGCTCTCACCGGACAAAATAGACGTTGCAATTCATCCTCAGTCCATCATTCATTCAATGGTGGAATTTGTAGACGGATCTACAAAAGCGCAAATGGGCGCTCCCGATATGAAAGTTCCGATTCAATACGCATTATCATATCCCGAACGGATTAAGAACGGTTTTAACGCATTTAATTTCCGTAAAACAAATCGGCTGGATTTTTTTAAACCGGATCGCACCAAGTTCAAGTGCCTGCCCTTAGCTTACGATGCCTTGAAAGAACTTGGGACCATGCCGGCAGTTTTGAATGCGGCAAATGAAGTAGTCGTAGAAAGTTTCCTTAAAGAAAAAATTAAGTTTGTTGATATTCCAAAATATATCAAAAAGGCGATGCAGGCGCATGACGTTATTCATGATCCTGGCCTGGGATGTATTTTGGAGGCTGATCAATGGGCAAGAAGCTATGTAAAAAAATCATTAGGTTTATAATTAAGCAAATTGATGAAAGGTACGTATGGGTTCTGCGTTATTTGATTTTATTATTCCATTTATTGTGGTCTTAGGCGTATTGGTTTTTATTCACGAATTGGGCCACCATCTGGCGGCGAAGCTTTTCGGGATGAAGGTAGACGCTTTTTCTTTAGGATTTCCTCCGCGCGCATGGGGGTTTCGATGGAGCACGAAAAGACTGCGTCCGAAATTCATGCGTGACTTAACTGCCGCGATCCAGGACAATGTAACCTTCAGGCAGCTTCACGAACGCCTGGTCTGCAAAAAAAGCTCCACAGCTGAAGATGAGTCGATCCGAATATTAACTGAATTGTTTAATGTTCAAGTCGAAGAATCGAAGATCCAAGTGTTAAACAAAAAAGGAAAATCCGAAGAACGTATTGAAAGTAAAACAAACGTCGTAATTGCGGATGGCGGGATATCGAAAAAGTTTTTACAGGATGAATTAGATACGATGTATAAGACTTTCACATCTGATGCCGATCTTGTGGATAGTTTTCACCGGTATAGTGAAATTCAGGATGATAAGATTTTTAAAGATAAATACCAGACGGACTATTGCGTTTCCTGGATTCCTTTGGGTGGTTATTGCAAGATCAACGGCATGATCGATGAAAGTTTCGACGTCGATAGCATGAAGGAAGGTGTCGCTAAGCCCTGGGAATACCGCGCTAAACCTATATGGCAGAGGATCATTGCCATCACCGGCGGCGTTGTATTTAATTTTCTCCTGGCGGTTATCATATTTGCCGTGATCGCCTTAAGCCACGGTTTGCCGGATATGGACAAATACGATGCATATAAAATGGGAACTACGATTCAAACGGTAGGTCCGGGAAGTCCTGCTGAAAAAGCCGGTTTGCTGGCCGGCGATAAAATTACCGCCATCAACGATACGCCTGTGGATGAGTGGAGAAGTTTAGTTGAGATCATTCACAACCGGCCGGAAGAGAAAATTCGCGTGACTTATCAAAGAGGCGAATCTGTTTTAAGCGCTGAGATCATACCGAATAGAGTAAAAACGCAAACCGCCGAAGGAATAAAAGAAATCGGACAGATCGGGATCGGCCCCTCGCCGTTACCTGAATTTACTCGCGAAGCATCTTTTGCTGAATCGATGCAATTTGGTTTTATGAATACCTACCGCGTTTCGGCGCTAATTCTCGTCAATCTCAAACAGATCATTCTTGGCGAACAATCATTTAAAGACAGCATGGGTGGTCCGATTGCCATTGTGAAGATGACCGGGGAAGTAAAACAACAACAAGGTTGGGCTGGCATTTGGGGTTTTATGGCGCTGCTCAGCATTAGTTTGGCTGTATTCAATCTTTTTCCAATCCCGGCCCTGGACGGCGGGCACTTGATGTTCTTAATTATTGAAGGGGTCATTCGACGTCCTTTGTCGATCAAATTTAAGTTATATGCACAGCAGGCCGGTATGGCGATTTTGCTGACTTTTATTGCGTATGTTACGTTCAATGATATCATGAAATGATCGGTTTTAAGATTGCAGAATTTTCACGGAGATTTTGACTCGGTATTGTTCGATTGTGACAGTACGCTGACAAAAATTGAAGGGATAGACGAACTAGCCGCGCTCAAAAATGTTAAGGACGAGGTGAGCCGCATAACGAATGACGCGATGGAAGGACGGCTGAGTTTTCAAAGCGCATTAGAAATGCGTTTATCAATTATCAGACCTTCCCACGCAGAATTGCTCGCGGTAGGGCAAAAATATATTGATGAGGTTGTAGATGGGGCTGTAGAGCTGATAGACGTGCTGCGCCAATCCGGAAAAGACGTTTATATACTCAGCGGCGGTTTCCAGGATTCAGTCAGATTGTTTGCAGAATTTCTGGGTGTTGAATTAAAACATGTTTTTGCCAATGAAATTCTTTTCGAAGCGGATGGAAATTACTCCGGCTTTAACGGTGAGTCGGCGTTGGCAAGGTCTCATGGAAAAGCTGAGATTGTTAGAACGATCAAAGGATCAAAAGTGATGATAGGAGACGGAGCCAGTGATCTGGAAACCCGGAACGATGTTGACCTTTTCATCGGATATTGCGGAGTTCAGAAACGAAAAATTATCGAGGAGAATGCAGATATTGTAGTTTACGATTCAAACCTAATGTCAGTTGCTCCTTTGATTATGAATAGCAACTTCATGTTGACAGAGTCGGATCAAATTAGATTTAATAGTATAGATTTGCGTAGATAACCGATACATTCATTAAATGAGGTGGATGATATGTTAAAATATACTCAAAAATTGGCAATGAGATGCGTTTACACACTCGCATTGATTTCAATTTTACTATCGGATTCGATTGCTCAGAGTCGAATTGCTGTATTGCCTTTCAAAAATATTTCCGGCGATAAGCAGTATGACTGGTTAGCTGACGGATTCTGTGAAACGCTGACATCCTCGTTCGCTCAAATAGGGTCGTTCGTCGTCGTCGAACGATCACAGATAGAAAAAGTTCTAAAAGAACAAGATTTTCAGATGAGCGATTATGCCAATGAAGCCAAAGTTGTCGAAGTCGGAAAGATTTTAGGCGTCGATAAAATGCTAATAGGAAGTTATCAGGTTTTTGCCGGCAATATCAACGTCAATACGCGCATCGTCAATATGCAAACGGGGCAGGTTGACAAGGCCGGCGCGCTTGCCAACAAACGCGCAAAACTTGAGAATATTTTTGACCTTCAGGACGAAATCTGTGTTTCTCAAGCGAAAGCCTTCGGCGGAGAAATTACTCAGAAAGAAGTTCAGAAGATCGCTTCCGTCACGTCGTCTAATAAAACCAATTCATTCTCCGCATACGAACTCTATAATAAAGGCGTCAATGAATATTACGCGAAAAATTATGCCGACGCGATCGTAAGTTTTAATAAGGCTATTGAAGCAAATCCTCAATATTCGGAGGCGTATAATTATCTTGGTCTGGTGGCGGATAATCAGGGAGATAATAATCAGGCAATTTATTATTACAAGAAAGCCTTTGAAATCAAACCGACGGATGCGGTGGTGGCCAACAATCTCGGAATAGTCTATGCGGTTAAGAAGGAATATGACAATGCGCGCTGGTATACGAATAAATCCATTGAATTGAATCCAAACTATTACAACGCTTACAACAATTTAGGCTGGATAAGCGAAACGCTGGGCGACAAAACCACCGCTCTGGAACATTTCTTGAAGGCGTACGAACTCGATCCGACAAATGATTATGCCTGTCGGCACATCGGCGGTATTTATGAAGGACAAGGAAAATACGAAGAAGCGGTAAAATACTACCAAAAGAGTATAGACAACAATCCAAACGACGCAGGAACATATTATGATATGGGGGTGGCCTACTGGAGTCTTGAAGATTGGAATGCGGTTGTCGACGCATGGGAAAAATGTTTGAGCATTAATAAGAGTCACAAAGAGGCTCTGGAGTGGCTTCCGAAAGCGAAAGAAAAATTAGGCTCATCCAGTTCCAAACGTGTATTAGACAATTATTCCTTAGGATTGGAATATTATAATGACAAAGAATATGACAAAGCCCTGGCTGCTTTTAAAACTGAGATCGAAAATAACCGACGAAACAGTTCCGCCTGGGGTTATTTGGGCCTGTGTCATTATTACAAAGAAAATTATCAGGAATCGATTCGCTGCTACAATAAATCTATCGCCATCAGCCCAACGGATTGGGTGTACTACGATTTAGGAGTGACCTACTGGAGTCTGGCTGATTGGGATGCGGTGATCGATGCGTGGGGAGAATGTCTCGCTATAAATCCTGACTATGCCGAAGCTAAAGAGTGGCTTCCAAAAGCAAAAGAAAAGAAAGCAGCGAAATCCGGTTCAAGTTTTAACTATTATGACGAAGGCGTCAGCCTTTACAATAAAAAAGAATACACTGCGGCCATTCAGTCGTTAAAGCAGGAGCTGGCCGTCAACAAGAAAAACAGCAATGCGTGGGGGTATCTCGGCTTGTGTTACGATTCCCAGGACAATGCATCGGACGCGTTGTACGCTTATAATAAATCGATCATGATCAAACCGACAGATTGGGTTTATTATAACATGGGTGTAGTTTATTGGAAGCAAAAAAATTGGCCTGCTGTGGTTGATGCGTGGGAAGAGTGTCTGGTGCTTAATCCAAATTATAAAGAAGCGCTGGAATGGCTTCCAAAAGCAAAAGAGAACATGAACAAATGAGCCATTATTGAAATTTACGTTATTACATACCGACACAAGTTCCGCCAATTCAAAGGCCAGAGCAGGCCTGCTTGAAACTGCTCATGGCACGATTGAAACGCCTATCTTTATGCCGGTGGGCACGCTCGGCGACGTCAAAGCGATAGAACACCGTGAATTGAAAGAAAATCAGGCTCAGATCATTCTTGGCAATACATACCATTTGTATTTACGCCCCGGAACGGAAATCATCAGCAAAGCCGGCGGGCTCCACAAGTTTATTGGTTGGGATTTGCCAATTTTAACGGACAGCGGGGGGTATCAAATTTTTAGTTTGTCCGAACTGCGCAAACTGTCCCACGAGGGCGTCAAGTTTCAATCGCATATTGACGGCTCAAAACATTTTTTTCGTCCGGAAGACGTTGTTGATATTCAGAGAAAACTTGGTTCCGATATTTGTATGGTATTGGACGAGTGCCCGCCATATCCATGTACTCACGAATATGCTCTTCGATCCAATGAACTCACCATGCAATGGGCAGAACGCTGCAAGATCCATTTTGAAAAAAGCGAGCCATTGTATGGATATCAACAAGCCTTGTTCCCAATCGTTCAGGGCAGTGTATTCGAAGATATTCGTTATCAAAGCGCGGATCGTCTCACTAAAATGGATTTTGAAGGTTATGCCATCGGAGGTGTAAGCGTTGGCGAGCCAAAAGAGGATGTCTACCGAATTGCCGAAATGAATTGCGGTGTTTTACCGGAGAATAAGCCGCGCTATCTTATGGGCGTCGGAACGCCGGAAGATATTTTGGAATGCATAGCTAGAGGCGTGGATATGTTCGATTGCGTTATGCCGACGCGTAATGCGCGGAACGGAACGTTGTTTACTACCTGGGGAAAAACGACGATCCGCAATGCTGTCTACGCCGATGATTTTTCGCCCATTGATGAACACTGTGATTGTTATACCTGCAAAAATTTCAGCCGCGCTTACGTCCGTCACTTATCGACTATTGGCGAAATTGTCGGCCACCAATTGGCGACGATCCATAATATCCACTTCTATCTATGGCTTACGCGAGAAGCCCGAAAGCATATCTTGGCCAATACCTTTTTAGATTTTAAGGCAGACCTCCTGGACCGGTATGCTGAAAACGAAACGAAAAGAGGAACGAACAACGTAAGGACGAAAAGCCCGCGCCGGAAGAAAAAGGACTATGAAACAGCTTAGTCCGGATGAATTAAAACAATGGATGGATTCAAAAAAAACATTTCAGCTTCTGGATGTTAGGGAACGATGGGAATACGATATAGTGCGATTTGAACAAGCGATACTAAGGCCGCTCGGTTTTCTGCAAATAAATCCGCCAGAATTAGATAAAGAAAAACCGGTGGTAGTCTGCTGCCATCATGGCGTACGCAGCATATCCGGTTGTTTAATTCTGGAGCAGCTCGGTTTCAAAAATGTGTACAATCTCTCCGGAGGAATTGATCTCTACGCTCAGACGGCGGATACCTCCATGCCAACCTATTAAAAAGCAAAGTTCAAAATAATGCTCTTTCCTCTACTCGAAGCGCTTTTGCAGAAGAATACAGAATTATGCAAACTGCGAATTCAAGAACATATTCTATCCGATGGAGATAGGATGTCAATTTACAAAAGCCTGTTTACCTACGCATCTCAACACGCCCCGTCAGACCATTCCAATATAAATGCGGTGATATTTTCTGATTGTTTGGTGAATCTGATTCAAGCCCATGGCGATAGGGGTGCGGGAAGTTGGCAGCAGGAGTTGATAGGATACGGTATCGATTATTTTTGTACGATTCCGATTGAGCCGATGGATACCACGCCGCTGAAGCCTTCGCGGAACGAAGCAAAAGTCGCTTCGATAGCAGATCTTGAGGAAAGTTTTGATCAGGACGATGTAAACATGGTTATTGCATCCGTTCGCGATTTACTGACCCTGATGGACAACAAACGTTATTTCATGGAAATCATGTTTCGTATTGCGTTGAAAAAGCCCCCTCGATGCCTTGTCCTTGCAAGCGCGATTTCTCGTGCCATAGGAATAATGGGTTGGCAGAATAATTTCACTCCTTTTCTGCTTTATCATTTAATCGTACGGCTGCATAATGAAAAAACAACATTTTCATTTTCAGAAAGAAATACGGAGAACACCAATATTTTTGAACAAAGTCTCGGCAACGTCAAATCAAACGATGACCTGCTTTTCCTGGCTGCTTCTTACCGAACGTACCATGACAGTAAGATACTTGCAACACAGATCCTTCCAATGATTCGTACGCGGCTCATCGATTATTTTGAGCGCAAGAGAAGCTCGGATCAATTGATCGAAAACAGTCAGTCAGCGATGGACCGTATCGTTCGCCCTTCCTGTCTCCTGGATTTGTCGTCTGTACAAGGAATTGAGGCGTTGCAGTCAAAAAATCCTTTTGCAGTTTAAGTTAACTTTTCTATATTTTGACGAATTATAAAAAAACTTTTATCATGCCCTCTCTAAAAATCACAACATACGGCAATCCGATACTTCGCAGGAAAGTAAAACCAATCACGAAAATTGATTCCGGTTTGAAAAAACTTGCAAAGGACATGTTGGAAGTCATGCACAAAGCCGACGGTATAGGATTAGCCGCGCCTCAGATAGGCAAGTCCATCTCAATTTTTGTTGCGGATATTTCTCCGATTCAAGAAGAAATGGCGCCGATGATTTTTTTGAATATTGAGATACTGGAATCGTTCGGGTCATCGCCTTATAATGAAGGCTGCTTGAGTATTCCCGGTGTGGTAGCCGAAGTCATTCGTCCGGAAAAAATTAGAATTCGTTATATGGACTTATCGGGCCGACATCATGAAGGCATGGCAGAAGGCGTGTTAGCCCGCGTGATTCAACATGAAACCGATCATTTGAACGGAAAACTATTTATTGATTATCTGTCCGAGGAAACTCTGGAGCCTTTTCAAGCCATTCTCAAAGACCTTGAACAAAAAAATAAAAAACTCGTGGCGAAAAAAAAAACCGCTAAAACTTTTACCCACTAAAAATAGATTCGGCTCCGTTATATCCATGCTTCAAAAAACTTTTAAGTTGTTCAATAAAAAACAGGAACCCATACGGGGCGATGTCTGTATTCCCGATCTGAATCGCAGGTATCCAATCGTTATTATCTGCCACGGTTTTAAGGGATTTAAGGACTGGGGTTTCTTCCCCTACGTCGCTGAAATGCTCTGCAAGCGAGGGTTCATTGTTGTTAAATTTAATTTTTCAGGAAGCGGGATCGGCGAAGATCTTATGAATTTCACGGAATTGGATAAATTCGCATCCAATACGTACACTCAGGAACTTGAAGATCTGGAGAAAATTCTAGACGAACTCGAACGAGGGAACGTTTGCGGTAATTCAGGTTATCTCGACAGAATCGGTATTTTGGGGCACAGCCGTGGCGGCGGAATGGCTATTTTAAAGGCGTCCTACGACAAGCGCGTAAAGGCCCTGGTAACATGGTCGGCTATTTCTACCGTAGAGCGTCAGTCGTTCTTAGATGTACTTCCGCAATGGAAACGGCAGACGTATATTGAAATTCCGAATATGAGAACCGGCGAAAAGATGCGGCTCAATATGAATATCGTAGAAGATATCGAAAGAAACGCGAAATCACGGCTGAATATTTCCAGATCGGCTTCGAAATTGGATGTTCCTTACATGGTTATCCATGGTGAAAAAGACGAAAGCGTGCCTGTAAGTGAAGCGCGCAATATTTTCCAGGAGTTACATTTATCCAGAATCAGACTTGAAATCATTCCGAACGCGACGCATACCTACGGCTGTGTCCATCCTTTTGATGGCCCCACGCCGGAGCTTAAAAAAGCTTTTTCACTGACGCATGAATGGTTCAGCAATTTTTTAAAGTAAATTATGATTATTGATATAGAAACGGTCGGCCCTTTTCAGGAAAATTGTTATATCATCGGCGATGAGAAAACCATGGCTGGCGCTATTATCGATCCGGGCGATGAAGCCGATCGAATTCTTAAAACAGCAAAAAAAACCGGGCTGCAATTTAAATATATACTCAACACCCACGCGCATATTGACCACGTTTGCGGAGTTCAGGAGGTCAAAGACGCGCTGCAAATCCCTTTCTATCTCCACAAAGACGATTTAGTTCTTTTACAGAACCTTCCGAAGCAAGCCGCTATGTTTGGAATATTTGTTGATCGTGTGCCCGAAGTTGACTTTTTCTACGGTACGGAAACGCAAATTCAGATTGGCGGTCTCACGGCGCAGATTTTTCACACACCGGGACATTCTCCCGGCGGTGTATGTCTTTATTTCAAGTCGGAAAATATTGTTTTCGGCGGGGATGTGTTGTTCAACGGATCGATCGGGCGAACGGATTTGTACGGCGGCGATTACGACACATTAATCAATGTAATTCGTGAGAAACTTTTTATACTTCCCGATGAAACTTTAGTTTACCCCGGACATGGCCCTGTTACTTCTATAGGCCACGAGAAGAGATATAATCCGTTCTTGAGTGGTGAATCGGGGCAGTTTGCATAGGTTAATCAGAAAAACTTAAGGTCTACCAAATGTCAACAGATAAAACAGACGTTGCGCTCAGCCCAGTAAAACGCCTCGTATCCAAACGAGATATAGGCATTGAGGCGTTTGAATTAGAAAACGGCAATGTGATGCTGGAAGCGACTTTTTTGGATCCGTATCATTTGATACGATTAAATATTCAGGTGGATCCGCGCACCCGCACTATCGTTGCCGCAAAAAGTCAAATGGCGAACCATCCGCACTCCATTTGCCCTAGCGTGACCGAGAAGGCAAAACTTCTGACAGGACTTGTTATAGAGCGAGGTATTACAAAAGAGATTTCCAAACGCATTGGCGGGAGCGAGGGATGTGTTCATTTGCGTGAACTCGCGTTCGAAACGGTTAATTTCGCCGCAACCGTCATGATGGGGTATGATGAAGGCTTTGGTCTTATGAGCAGAGAATTTAATATTCTTGACGAAAAAAAGCGTTTTGATCTGTCAAAACAAATTCTAAAAAACACCTGTCATGTGTACAAAGCAGACGAATAGGTCATTAGTGGGGAAGAGAACCATATGAGAATTGGAACATATACTGTTCATCCTATAGAAACAGGTAGATTCGCATTGGACGGAGGAGCCATGTTCGGCGTGGTTCCAAAGAATCTATGGAACAAAACCAATCCTGCGGACGACCAGAATCGCATTAGTCTGGCCATGCGCTGCTTATTGCTGATCGCTGACGACGGCAGAAAAATTCTCTTTGATAACGGTTTGGGACACAAATACCATGACAAATTCGCCTCTATTTACCGTGTGGATCATTCGCAATTCACTTTAGAGAAATCCTTGTCACAACTGGGGCTCACAACGGATGATATTACGGATGCAGTTCTAACTCACTTGCATTTTGACCACGCCGGAGGCTCTACAAAAACCGATACCGTTGGAAAGGTCGAACCCACATTCAAAAATGCGAAGTATTATGTGCAAAAAAAACATTATGAATATGGACTGAACGCGAGCGAGAAAGACCGTGCGAGTTTTTTGAAACCGGATTTCATGCCGCTTATGGAATCTAAAAAACTGAATTTAGTCACCGATGCAGATTCTTTGTTTGATAACGTTTCTTTTTTTATTGCGCATGGCCATTCGCCATATCAGCAATTGCCTATTATTTCAGACGGAACAACGACCATCTTTTTTTGCGGGGATTTGATGCCGACAAAAACGCATGTATCTGTTCCGTACGTCATGGCTTACGATAATCAGCCTCTGGTAACCATCGATGAAAAAAAGAAAATACTCTCGCAAGCCGTTGAAGGTAAATGGGCTTTGTTTTTCGAACACGATCCGGACACGGCTATGGGAACTGTGATCAGTGATGAAAAAGGATATAGATTTGATGAAAAAATTGATTTTTAATGTCGGGCTGAACACACGGTAATTATATGATTGGTCAGAAGACTGTAAGTGCGATCATTCCATCGGCCGGCGTCGGCAAAAGAATGCAGGGTAAGGTTCCGGGCGGAGTGGGCAAACAATTTGTGTCTCTGCATAACAAACCGTTGATAAGTTACACGCTGGAAAAATTTGATAAGTCAAAATACGTCGATGAAATCATAGTCGTGTGCGCGGCTGAAGCTATCTCGTATATGAAAAAAGAAGTTTTGAATCCAAATCATTTTTCACGAATAATTAAGATCGTACCCGGAGGAAAAGAACGCCAGGACAGTGTTTACGAAGGGTTTAAAGGAATTGAGCACGCGGATATTGTGTTGGTTCATGACGGCGTTAGGCCATTTGTGAGAACAAGCCGAATTGATCAATTGATCGAGGTTTGCAGTACCGTCGGAGCGGCCGTTCTTGCTGTAAGGCCGAAGGATACTGTGAAATCACAGGATAATGAACAGTATATAGAAAAAACATTGGATCGTTCAACATTATGGAATATTCAAACGCCGCAGGCATTCGATTATGGGATGCTGAAAGAAGCTTACGAAAGCGCCAATCGTTCAGGGTTCTATGGTACCGATGAAGCCATGCTGGTTGAAAAAATCGGGCGTCGAATTAAATTGGTTGAAGGCGATTATGAAAACATCAAAATTACAACGCCCGATGATTTGAATTATGCGGAATTTATATTGGCCAACGAACTAAAACAATTAGTTTGACATTGCGGTATTCATTTCATTAAGTTTTTATTACTTATAAGCTTTACTAAGTTTTTTAACACAGGAGGAGCGTATGGACGAATATAAAGAGTATATGAAAAAAGGCCGTGAGTTTTTCGTTCAGCAGGATTACCGAAAGGCGTATGAGTTTTTTAATGCCGCGCTGGACATGGTCAAAGAACTCAAAGAAGAGGATGACAAAAAAAGTCATTATTATATAACTCAAGAATGTGTATTTGATTCATTGGAGAAAATGCAGGATTACAAAAGCGCTTTATCACGAATAGAAGAAGTTATTACGGAGGAAAAAGCCAAAGGCGAAAATGCTACCGTAAAACATATTGCTCACTTCATGCAGCGCAAGGCGTGCCTGGAAATTAAGAACGGGAATAGCCGTCCAGGGGTTAAGTTGGCAGGGGAAGCATATGATCTCAGCTTCAAGACAAAAGAACAGACTAATTGTGAAATTGCGGCAAAAATATGGAACGAACATCAACGAGGCTCTAAAGTAACAGTCGAGTATTTGGAATACTGGCAAAAGCACCACAACTATTGGGTTGCCGATAAAGACTTACCTATATAATTTTTGCAGATTGCGTAATATTAAATCCGTTCCGGTTTTGGAGCGGATTTTTTTTTGCTGTTACCGTACCGAACCCAGTTGTTCATTCAAAGAAATTCTTGATTATTCATAGTAGGATGACTATATTTGGCACCAACAAAATTTGTTGGATAAACATACAACTTAGATTTTTTATCACGAGGATATTATGGATTTCAAATTGAGCGATGAGCAAGAAATGATCAGGCAAACTGCACGGGATTTCGCACAGGAGCACTTGGCTCCGCATGCGGCGGAACGTGATGAAAAACAGTTTTTCCCAAAAGAAGTTATTAAACAGATGGGCGAACTTGGATTTTTGGGCATGATGGTAGGCGAAAAATGGGGAGGTTTTGCCTCAGATTCCATTTCATACGTACAAGTAATAATCGAACTTGCAAAAGCCGATGCTTCCGCCGCGGTCATAGCTTCGGTTAATAACTCCCTTGTTTGTTTTAACATTGAAAAGTATGGTACGGATATCCAGAAAGAGAAATATCTCAAACCTCTCGCGTCCGGACAAGCGCTCGGTGCGTATTCCTTATCGGAGGCGGTCTCGGGAAGCGACGCTGCAGGTTTGATTTGTTATGCGGAGAACAAAGGCGATCATTATCTGGTAAATGGAACTAAACTATGGGTAACGAATGGCCACCATTCAGATTATGTTGTGTGTTTTATTAGAACCGATAAGTCAAACAAAACAAAGGGTATAAGTGCATTTATAGTAGATAAAGCTTTCCCTGGGTTTAAAGTTGGCAAAAAAGAGAATAAACTGGGTATTCGCGCTTCCGACACGACGGAACTTGTGTTTGAAAATTGCAAAGTTCCAAAGGAAAATCTTCTGGGCCAAGAGGGTATGGGTTTTAAGATTGCCATGGAAACGCTGGACGGCGGTCGAATCGGAATAGCCGCGCAAGCGATAGGCATCGCGGAAGCCGCTCTTGATGAATCCGTTAAGTATACCAAAGCGCGGGAGCAGTTCGGCCAGCCGATTGCAAAATTCCAGGCAAATGAATTTAAAATCGCAGACATGGCCATGCGTATTGACGCTTCCAAGCTGCTGCTTTACCGCGCCTGCTGGCTGAAAGATCAAGGCCAAAAATTCGGCAAAGAAGCGGCGATGGCTAAATTGTTTGCTTCTGAAACGGCAATGTGGGCAACGACCGAAGCCGTACAGATGCACGGGGGTTATGGTTATACAAAAGAATACCCTGTAGAACGTTTCATGCGCGACGCAAAAATAACTGAAATTTACGAAGGCACGTCGGAAATTCAGCGCATTGTAATCGCCCGTAATGTTTTGAACTGGTAGATCAATATCGCCGGAGAATTGAGAATGATAAATACGTTTGAATTGATGGAAGAGAAAGAACACGAAGAGGTTGTGTTTTTCAGCGATAAAAAAAGCGGATTGAAAGCGATCGTAGCAATTCATAATACCACTTTAGGTCCTGCTCTGGGCGGGTGCAGAATGTACCCGTATACATCAACTGAACAAGCTTTGACAGATGTGTTGCGCTTATCTCGCGGAATGACTTACAAAGCCGCTGTAGCCGGTCTTAATCTCGGAGGCGGAAAATCGGTAATTATCGCCGATCCGAAAAAAAATAAAAATGAAATTCTATTCAGGGCATTTGGTCGATTTATTCAAGGCCTTGGCGGACGATATATTACCGCCGAAGATGTCGGGACATGCGTGACCGATATGGAATGGGTCCGAATGGAAACAAAATACGTTACCGGAATATCGCGTGCATTAGGCGGCAGCGGAGACCCTTCGCCCGTCACGGCTCTGGGTACGTATCGCGGTATGAAAGCTTGCGTTGAAAAAGTGTTCGGGACGCAGTCATTAAAAGGATTGCGTGTCGCTATTCAGGGATTGGGCCATGTAGGTTATTATCTTGTGCGCCATCTTCACGATGAGGGCGCCAAACTGATTGTGAACGATATCGACAATGAAAGAGTAAAAAAAGTTGTTAATGAATTTGGCGCGGAATATGTCGACGCGGATAAAATTTATTCCGTAGATGCGGATATTTTCGCTCCGTGCGCACTGGGCGCCATTGTAAACGACCAGACCATACCGCAATTTAAGTTCAAGATCATTGCTGGAGCCGCTAATAACCAGCTTGCCGACGAAGCCAAACACGGCCAAATGTTGATCGAAAAAAAAATAGTTTACGCGCCGGATTATGTTATCAATTCAGGCGGCTTGATCAACGTATATAATGAGTTGGAAGGGTACAATCAGGAGAAAGCCCTTTCCCAGGCGAAGGGTATTTACGAAATTGTAAAGATAATATTGGATCTGGCGGAAAAAGAAAATATTCCGACCTACGTAGCATCTAACAAAATAGCCGAAGATCGTATGAATAGTATTGGCCGAATAAAGCAGACGTATGTCAGAAAATCCGAAACGGTGATGCGCAGATTAGAAAGTTTCTAGTTCCATTTGATTAACATATTCAACTTGCAAGTTGAAAAAGGTCTTTCTCAATTCTTATGAATCCTCTGTTGCTTGACGAATTAAAACCCGGCAATCATACCCCTAAGAGCAGCCGCAGAGAAGCGCGTGAAACGGTTCTTCAGGTATTATATGCCTATGAATTTTCTCAGGATCCTATCAATAAAATCGTCGAAGATGTTTGCGGCCCTTTTACAGATCAGACCATGGCGTTCATTAAGAAATTGGTCGCATGTGCCGTTAAGCATCGTGAGGTTCTTGACAATCACATCAAATCACGTACCCAAAATTGGGATTTTGAACGAATTGCGATGATTGACCGTTTGCTGTTGCGTATCGGAATTTGTGAATTCTTACATTTTGAAGATATCCCGCCCAAAGTTTCGATAAACGAAGTCATCGAAATCAGCAAGCGTTATAGTACCGACAAAAGCAGCAAATTCGTTAACGGCATTTTGGATTCAGTATACGAGGATCTCAAATTAGCCGGACGAATAACCAAGGCGGGCAGAGGCGTCATAGAAGAATAAAACTTTGATATGGACGAAAAACCGTTGTCAGCTTGTTCATATTCGTGAATAAGCTTTTTTTATATGAATAACCATTTGATTGATATCGCGCAAATCGTAGCAGTTTCCGAGGTTAATGGACCTGGGAAACGAGCGGTAATCTGGGTACAGGGCTGCCATAAGCGTTGCCCAGGCTGCTGGAATCAAGATTACTTAGAGTTCAGCAGTGTTTGGCAGCTTACAGCGCAGAATCTTTTTGATACTGTAAAACAAATGACCGCAGATTTTGTAGCTATTGAAGGAATAACTTTCAGCGGGGGTGAACCGTTTGCCCAAGCCGAAACTCTAGCGGATGCAGCTGCTTTGTTCAAGGAAAATGATCTGACTATCATGAGTTACTCCGGATATACGCTGGAAGAAATACAACGAAAAGATAAAAGTCAATCTAAGCTCCTTGCCGTTTTGGATATTTTGGTGGATGGCGAATATGTTAAGGAGCAGCATTGTGACCGTTTGTGGCGCAGTTCACTCAATCAAAAAGTACACTTTTTATCGGATCATTATAAATCGTATGAAGATTCGATCAACGCAGACGTTCGTGAATATGAGGTTGTTTTATCTGCGAACGAGACGCGTATTACTGGATTTCCAAAAGCTGAATTAATAACAAAAAGTTAAATTGGTTTTTCGTTGCCGATACCGTGGGCGTCATGCAAAGTAAACATTTGGACTAGCGGATGGACCTTTCAAAGAAGTTAAAAAATATTACGGATGAAACAATCCGGCTGATGGCTATAGTTGAAATTGGTAAACTGCTGAATTCGACGCTGGACTTAAATAAGATCCTCGAAATTATTTTAGATACGGCCATAAAGAACCTGAATGCCGATCGGGGGACCGTTTATTTGATTGATCATGAAAAAAAACAATTGTGGTCGAAGGTACTGCAAGGCGATAGCATTGTTGAAGTGCGTTTAGCGCTTGGTCAGGGAATTGCAGGCTTTGTTGCCCAAACAGGAAAAAAAATTATTTTAAAGGACGCTTATAAAGACCCGCGATTCAACCCCGATTTTGACAAAAAAACGGGTTACGTGACAAAAAGCATACTGTGTATGCCTATGAAAAACCGCAAGGGACAAATGATCGGCGTCTTTCAGATTCTCAATAAAAAGACCGGTTTTTTTAATGTTGACGACACAAAGTTTCTTGACACCTTATCCGTAGACGCTTGTATTGCAATTGAGAACGCGCGTCTTTACGAAGAAGCCATCGAAAAAGAACGAATGGAAAAGGAACTTGAAGTTGCGGCCACAATTCAGGAAATGATAATTCCGAAAGAGATTGTTCAGCAAGAGGGCTATGAAATTGCGGGTTTCAATGTACCGAGCAAACAAGTTGGTGGCGATTTCTATGATGTTGTCTATCTTCCGAACGGTAATACTGCGCTAATCATAGCCGATGTTTCCGGCAAGAGTATCCCGGGAGCCTTACTGGTGTCGACATTGCAAGCGTCGTTGCGCGCATACCTGGAAAGTGACTTTGAACTTGAAAAACTTGTTACAAAGTTAAATCGCATCATACTGAAAAATTCGACTGCAGATAAATATATTACTTTTTTTATCGGAATTCTTGACCCCAAAACCCATACTTTGAAATCCGTCAATGCAGGCCATAATCCGCCGCTTATTTGCCGAAACGGAACTATCAAGAAACTTACGGTCGGCGGTATTCCGCTGGGTATGTATCCGTATGACCAATATGAATCGGAGGAAACTCAATTAGGGCCCAATGACGTTGTCGTTATGTTTACAGATGGGGTTACGGAAGCGGCCGACAAGGATGACGAATTTTACGATGATAACAGGCTGGAACAATGCGTTTTAAAGAACGCTCAATTACATGCCGATAAATTGAAACAGGTTATTTTCGACGATGTGAAAGAGTTTGTTGGCGAAGCCGAACAATCGGATGACATAACGATGCTCTTATTAAGAAAAAAATAGACGTGTAAAGGGGGGGATTATGAAAACAGTATTCTCATTACTTATACTTTCATTCTGCTTAGTTTGTTCTGCCTATTCCCAGAGTACAAGCGGAAATGCAATGATTGTAAGCATTTCCGGCGATGTTCGATGCGCGACGTCACAACCTGCAATTCTAAAAACCGGGACTATCCTTGCGTCAAAAGACTCGCTTTTCTTAGGTGAAAAAGCAACGATTACAATTTTGGAAGAAGACGGGAAAGTAACTACATACAGTCAATCATTTAGATTGGCGAGTAAATCCGAATGTAACCCCACACTCCAAAAGTTACTTAAACAGGGCATACAAAGCCAAAACTGGATTGAATCTGCAAAAAAGAAACCGCGAAATAATTTCCGCTCCAACACGACTGACAACATCAGTATGGTTTATCCTCGGAACACCCGTTTGACGAAACTACCTGAGCGGCTGAATTGGACGGTATTGACTAAATCCGAAAGTGAATACGAAGTTTCAATTCGGTGTTATGAGAACGATTTTTCATACGATCATACAACCGGAAACAATAGCCTAGATATAAGTTCGGATATATCGCTTTCAATCGGGCAGCAATATTATTGGTTTGTTCGGGATGTTTTTTCCGAACTTTCCGAAGTTCCTTCGGCAGTTTGGTTCAACGTTCTGGATACGAAGGAGATAAAAAAATTAGAACAGGAAAGACAAACCGTTGCGTTTATCATGAATAACGACACACTCTCAGTTGCGTATCAAATGCTCTTCGCTAACTTGTTGATGTCGTATGAACTCTATGATGAATGCAAATCGTTATTGGATGATTTATCAAAGCAAGACGGTCAGAACCATTTGCTCCACACATTTTATGCAATCATTTATGACAAAATGGATTTAATTAGCGATTCCAGAAAATATATCGAGTATACTGATCAATATAGTAAATAGAATGGTTTTTTTTTGGAAATATGACAAAAGTCATTTGATTTATAAATAAAGTTTTTTACAATAGGTGGAACTTTAATGGGTTGTTGTGCGTTAAAACGTATAGTTGACAGACAAAAAATATGATGATTTACAACAAAATAGTTAAAACGGGTATAGTTGCAATAACCATAACTGCACTAATAGCGGTATATTTTAGTTCCGGTATGAAAATTTTGTGCTCGGCAAATGCGAGCGAAAGTATGACTTGTTGCAAGTCGGCTGACACTTCAAAAAATAGTTGCGATTCTCAAGGGCCGAATACTTTATCGCTTCAATCCGCACATAAGTGTCCTTGTCCTTCAATGCAAACGGGGCCTAATCAGAGTTTTGACGAAGTATTGCCTAATACTGGAAAAGCAGAGTCAAAATCACAATCTGTTCAATGCACTTCTATTTCCACAGAAATTTACACAAGTTCCATCTCTGAATTAGTTTTGACCGGTTATGTACATTCTTATTTATCTGCACATGAACGCCTTTCTCTCCTTCAAACCTTCCTTATTTAATCTCTTCTTTTTTTGATCATTGCTGTAGGTTGTTTTGACATTGTCAAAACAATGTTATGCTATTCAGGTTATGTGGAATAGTGTGGCAACGCCGTAATCTAAAATGATGATTTCAAAAGAGGAAGATTTGTATGTTTCATTCTATAAAAACCACGTTGTTTATTCTACTTGTATCACAGACCGTGTGTGCACAAACGCAAGACGGCTTAAGCCTTAATGAGCTTATTCAAGAAGCATTAGACAACAACCCGCAGTTACATTCTGCACGCCATCAAGCGGACGCCGCTAAAGCGCAAATCAAACAAGTGACCTCACTGGATGCACCGCAAGTTGGAATAGAGTTTTATCAAACACCGATTCAATCTTTTCCGATCGCGACAAAGAATAGCATGGAAACCGATTATTTTGTTCAGCAGATGTTTCCGTGGCCCGGAAAGTTATCCGGTATGGGAAAAATTGCAGAAAATAATGTCGCTATGAAAGAACAGGAATCGAAAGCGCTGGATAAGAAAATCATACGGGATCTTAAATCGGCGTATTATGAACTGTATCTAGTTCAGCGAAAGATGGAGATCAATGGAGAAAATAAACGCATCATGCAAAAGATCATTGATATTGCCCTTAAACAATACGAAGTAGGCGCCGGAAATCAATCCGATATTTTGCGTGCGCAAACTGAATTGACAAAATTGACCAATGAAAGTTTTCTGTTGGAGAGGGAAAAAGGAATTACGGAGGCTATGATCAATACATTGATCAGCAGACCAGCAAATCAACCTTTGGGGCGAATTGCAGAATTAGAGATTCATGATGTGAAAGTGGGCTTTGACCCATTGGTTGCGATAGCCGAAGATAACCGTGCCGAACTAAAAGCTATGGGTTACAATATTGAGATGTTCAAGTCTGAACAAGCACTCGCGAAGCGCGAATTCTATCCCGACATCATGGTTCGCGGAATGTATAAGAACATGTCCAATACTTCAAAAGACTTTTGGTCGCTGATGATCGGTTTCAATGTTCCGATTGCGTTTTGGTCTAAAAATAGATACCAGGGTAAAGTCAATGAATTTGGTAAGCATATCAATCATGCAGAGATGGAATATCGGGATACGAAAAACATGATCGGAAATGATATTCAGAATGCTTTGGTCATCATGGAGTCGTCGCGTAAGCAAGCGGATGAAATTAAGCGTCATCTTATTCCACAGGCAGAAGCGACATTAGAAGCAACGCTGGCGTCGTATCAATCGGGTAAAACATCATTCATCATGGCGCTGGACAGTTACCGGATGTTGTTAATGGCTAAACTGGATTATTCGATGAGCGTAATGAATACTGCGGTCAGTGAGGCCCAGTTGGAACAGGCCGTTGGCTTGAGTATGAACGAAATTAAGGAGCGACTCAAATAAGTTGGGTCGTAATAATCATGATAGAAAAAATTATTGATTGGAGCAGTAAGAATAGACTAATAGTTATATTTGCGTATTTGATTCTGACAGGATATGGTATATATGCTGTTTTCAATATGCCGGTCGATGCTATACCTGATTTATCGGAAAACCAGGTTATTATTTTTACGGAGTGGATGGGCCGGTCGCCGCAAATTGTGGAGTCCCAGTTAACATTTCCGATCGTATCGTCTTTGCAGGGATTGCCGGATGTCAAAGCGGTTAGAGCGGCATCGATGTTCGGCATGTCCTTCGTCTTTGTAATCTTTGAAGACAATACGGATATTTACTTTGCGCGAACGCGTGTGCTTGAGCGGCTAAGCACGGTTCAAACTACGTTGCCGCCCGGGGTGACGCCGTCATTGGGGCCGGATGGGACGGGCGTGGGCCATGTATTTTGGTACACGGTCGAAGGAGAGGGTTATGATCTGGGAACCCTGCGTGCCGTGCAGGATTGGTATATTCGATATAAACTTGCTGCCGTTGATGGGGTAGCCGAAGTTGCCGGAATCGGTGGTTTTGTAAAACAATACCAGGTGGATATAAACCCGCTTCAATTACGCGCTTATAACATTTCAATTTCAGACGTCGTCAATGCGATCCAACGAAGCAATAATGAAGTGGGCGGCAAGATCATTGAGGCGAGCGACGCAGAATATTTTGTAAGAGGGCAGGGCTATATTCAATCGGTCGACGATATCGGCAATTCGCTTATAAGAACCGCGCCAAACGGAATTCCTGTTTTGATAAAGAACGTTGCAACCGTGCAGGTTGGCGGAGATATCCGCAGAGGCTCTCTGGAAAAAGACGGAAAAGGCCAAGTAGTCGGCGGAATTATTGTCATGCGTAACGGAGAAAACGCTAAAGAGGTCATAGATCGTGTGAAGGAGAAAATTAATGAGATCTCACCGGGTCTGCCGTTCGGAGTTCAAATCGTTCCTTCCTATGACCGCAGCACACTTATTCGGGATGCTATCGGAACGCTTGAGCGTGCGCTGGTCGAGGCGGCAATCACCGTTTCAATCATGGTGGCCATATTTCTTCTGCACTTCAGGAGCATTTTGCGAATTATTATCGAAATTCCTGTTTCTGTGTTATTGTCTTTTATCCTCATGCGGATATTTGGAATCACATCGAACATCATGAGTCTTGGCGGTATCATTTTGGCAATTGGGGTCATTGTTGATGCTTCCATAGTCATGGTGGAAAATGCATATAGGAATATTGCGCATGCGATAGAAGAAAAAGGGCATTTGAGCGCGGAAGATTACAAAACAATTTCAATATCATCTGCCAAGCAAGTCGGGCGGGCGATATTCTTTTCCGAACTCATCATTTTAGTGTCATTCCTGCCCGTATTTTTATTAACAGGACAAGAGGGAAAACTATTTACGCCATTGGCATTTACAAAAACGTTTGTGATGATCGCTTCTGCCGTAGTAGTTATTACCCTAATCCCGGTCCTCATGACATTGCTTATGAAGGGAAAATTCAGGCCTGAAAAACAAAATCCTGTCACGGGCTTCTTCATTTGGATATACGAGCCCGTTATTCACTGGGTATTAAAATATCGCAAGACTACCATTGCCATCAATGCCATTGCGTTGATTATTACGATACCGATGATCGTGAAAACAGGTTCTGAATTCATGCCGCCATTGGATGAAGGATCCATTTTGTATATGCCGGTTACGCTGCCGAATGCCTCAATTACTGAAGTAAATCGTATCTTGCAGTTGCAGGACCAAATTATTCATACTGTACCGGAAGTTCACCATGTTCTCGGTAAGGCCGGTCGTGCTGAAACGGCTACCGATAACGCCCCGCTAAGCATGATTGAAACGATTATTGTTCTCAAGCCGAAGGAAGAATGGCGAGCGGGAATTACAAAGAAAGATATTATCGCTGAACTGGATCAGAAGTTGCAGATTCCGGGTGTCCGTAACGGGTGGACGCAGCCGATCATCAATAGAATTAACATGCTCTCAACCGGAGTTCGTACGGATATTGGTTTTAAGATATTCGGCGACAATTTGGATACACTCGAATATTACGCAATTAAAGCAGAGCAACTACTCAAGACCGTGGATGGAGCGGCGGACGTAGTAGCGGAACGCGTTCAAAACGGATATTATCTCGATATTGACCTTAAACGCGAAGCGTTAGCCCGCTATGGCGTCAATATAGCCGATATTCAAGACATCATAGAGACGGCCATTGGCGGACAAAATTTAGGTATTGTACTGCAGGAAAGAATGAGATTTCCTATTCGGATGCGATACGAACGCGAAATTCGCGATAATATTGAAGAATTGAAAAATCTCATAATACCTGTGAATGTTTCCGGAGGAATGAGCAATACCGGCGGCATGAGTTCAGCAGGCGTAGCTTCTCAGAGCATGGTAAGTCGAAAAATGGGTAGTTCGCCGGGTATGCAAAATACTAACACGGATAAAACTTATGAAGCATCTTTGACAAACGGGTTTTCACTCACAACTTCCTCCGGTGATACAAAAGTCTATCTGCCTCTTTCATATTTGGCCGACATAAAGACGTTGACAGGCCCACCCATGATCAATAGCGAGAACGGTATGCTGCGGTCTATTGTTTTTATGAATACGCGAGGGCGCGATATGGGCAGCGTGATGGAGGACGCTAAAAATGTGATCACTGAAAAATTGGACCTTCCGACAGGGTATACCTACACATGGAGCGGACAATACGAACATAAGGTCAGAGCACAAAGAACTTTGACCATCATTATGCCGGTCGTATTCTTACTGATATTTTTCATGCTTTACTATACACTGCATGATTACAAAGAAGCGGGCGTCGTCATGTTGTCCGTGCCTTTTGCGCTGATTGGTGGTATGTATATGATTTATTTTTTGGATTACAATTTTTCAGTTGCAGTCTGGGTCGGATTTATTGCTCTGTATGGGATTGCCACACAAACCGGCGTCATCATGGTAGTCTATTTGCATGAGGCTTTGGACCGGCGTATTCGTGATCATGAAAAGGGACTGCGGGGCCCTGTCACCGTGAAGGATATTTATGACGCGACAGTGGAAGGTTCGGTCTTGCGGCTTCGCCCCAAACTCATGACCGTTAGTACAGCCATGATAGGACTCATTCCGGTTATGTGGGCAACCGGGGCCGGATCGGATGTCATGAAACCATTAACGGCGCCTATGATCGGCGGGTTGTTTACATCGGCGGTTCATGTGCTGGTCGTTACGCCAATTTTGTTTGTCATTATGAAGGAACTCGCGCTGAAAAAAGGAAAACTCGAGAAATCTAAAATGGCGGATTGGATGAGAGAAGGATGAAGAATTTACGATCGATGAATAGATCAATTTAAGGAGGTAGTTTGTATGAAATATGTTTTGGTTTTATCAATACTGATAGTGGCGGGGATTGCCGGTTGTTCAAATAAAGAGTCGAGTGGTGATGAAAAAGAGAAAACAAAAGAAATCTATTATTGTCCGATGCATCCGGAAGTTACTTCAGAAAAGCCCGGGGTATGCCCGATTTGCAATATGGATCTGGTAAAAAAGGTTGATGAGAAAAGGGCGGTAATGGAGGACATGCCAGGAATGATTAATCTGAGTTTACAAAAACAAGTTCTGGCAAATGTCTCTACGCTCAAAATTCAAAAGGAACATTTTTTAAAGGAACTTGTGTCCTATAGTTATCTCGATTTTGCAGAGCAAAATAGAAGGCTTATTTCTGCAAGATTTAACGGACGGATTGAAAAGCTGTTTGTCGATAAGACAGGTGACTACATAAGCCGAGGACAGCCTTTATTTGAGATTTATAGTCCGGATTTGCTGG
This sequence comes from bacterium, assembly GCA_008933615.1. Lineage (NCBI taxonomy): Bacteria > bacterium. The sequence continues at coordinate 67,622 of WBUR01000002.1, forward strand.
AAGCGCAGAACGAATATCTCATTGCACTTGAAAATACAGCCTCGATCCGCAAAACATCGTTTAATGACGCTGCCAGTACTAACACTTTAATCAAATCTTCACGCAAACGGCTTGAATTATATGGGTTGACGGATGAACAAATTGCGACCCTCGATTCAAGTCGTGAGTTACAATACACTATGACATATTATTCGCCTATTAGCGGAACGGTTATTGAAAAAAAGATTCAGGAGGGAGCATATGTAAATGAAGGCACGCTTCTTTATGATATCGCCGATATGTCCACCTTATGGGGTATTGCGGAAATTTATGAAAAAGATTTGTCTTTGATTAAAGTTGGCAACAGGGTCAAGCTTCGTCTTCCGGCATATCCGGATGAGGCTTTTGAAGGCTCTGTAAATTTTATATATCCTGTGGTCAACTCGCAAACACGCACGGTAAAAGTTCGCTCTGAATTTTCTAATGTAAATCACAAACTCAGGCCGCAGATGTATGGGGAGATTGTCGTTCAACAAGACATGGGAAAACAACTGCTGATTTCTCAGGATGCGGTTCTGTTTACAGGAAAACGTCAAATTGTATGGGTGAAAACGGCAGAAGACCATTTTGAGTCCAAGGAAGTGACTTTGGGAATTAAGAATGACGGGAAATATCAAGTGTTATCCGGATTAAAAGAAGGCGATGAAGTAGCCGTAACCGGCGGATTTCTCATTGACTCCGAAAGCCAGCTTCGCAGCGGAAAGGCTACGGGACATCAACATGAAGGCATGAAAATGGACGATGATTCAAAGGATCAAAAAAAGGAAACAAATGAAAGCCCAGAACACAAACACTAGGCTAAGGAGATAAAGTTTATGAAAAGGACCCATAAACATAAAAATTACAACAATCGCATTTTATTGATTTCAGCTATTGGACTTCTTGTCTTTGCAATTGTTTCTTTGCTAAACCTTGAGTTGGATGTAAAAGAGAACGTCGGGATATCAACGTCCAAAGCGACATCATCCGATGTTAGGGTAACCAAAATTGCATCGAAATTTATATGCAGTTGTGGAAGTTGTGGCGGTGAACCACTTGATTTATGTTCATGTGAGCATGCAGTTAAAGTGCGACAATATATCCAAGAGTATTTGTTAAATAATAAAAGCGAGGATCAGATTGTCGCCTTAATCAGCAAATCATACGGCGGATTGAAACCTCAATTTGAAAAAAACACGATAAAATGAAATGTGTCTGAAAGTCCGAACACTTAACTAATTAATTAACGTACTTAAAGGGAGTATACATGCAAAATGTCCATCCTATGTTAATTCACTTTCCAATCGCTTTATTTCTGACAGCGATGATCTTTGACCTCGTCTCTTTTGCCCGTAGAAATGAATCTTTTGAAAATATGGCTTCTAAACTATTTATTCTCAGCGCTATTGCATTTATAGCGTCCGCTATCACTGGACTTTTAGCAGAAAACAGTGTGTCGCACAGCGAAGAAGCGCATCACATTATGGAAGACCATAAACTCTTTCAATTGATTGCTACAGGCATTTCTGTTTTTATTGCTTTACTAATATTTTTTGTCAAAAAAAGAATGCAATTGCTAAGATTAGTATTAACTCTTCTCGGTGCAGGATTCATGACGTACGGCTCGTACCTGGGTGGCGAACTTGTCTATAGGTTTGGAATTGGAACAAATGTGCAAGTAATAAAACCTGATAGCAATAGACAGAATGAGCAACCCATACAAGAAGTCAAAAAAGACTCTACAGAAACTGAAGAGCACTCTGATACCCACGAGCACAAACACTAATTAATTTTTAAAAAGAAAGAAACTAACATGAAGACATATGACATTAAGACTTATATAGTGTTGATTATCAGCGTCGCCGCGGTAACTCTGAACGGATGCATGATGATGGCAATGGGTGGCATGACTCATGACTCGCATTCTGATCGCGGAATACATCAATCTCAATCTGTAGAAATTCAAAAAGGCGATTTAAAAGCTATCTTGACCGTGCCTGCCCTCGTTATGGGGAAGGAGTCGGAAATTGTCATGAAAGTATATGACCGCCATGGAATGGCCGTATCCGGCGCTAAAGTTACTATGCAATTTGATGCTGATCATGAGATGAAGAAGGATCACAATCACGGTTCTTTCGGTGGAGAAGAAAGGACTGCCGTAGAGACGGCGGGAAAGGGCACGTATAGCCTAAAACATAGCTTTGATCATCACGGTGCCATGCGTGTTACGGCGAAGATTTCCTATCAGGAGAATTCAGAGCCGCTTGTTCTGGCTATGACCACTGGGGTGTCACACATGCAAGAAAATCACAGCGGCCGCTCCATGACGCCCATGATTATTGCAGGCGCCGCTCTGATGGCCGTGATGATGATTTTTATGATAGGAAGATACAATTAGCAAATCATTATAAACTTAAAAAGGATTATTGCTATGAAAACAATGAAAATCTCAACAATGGTACTTCTTGGACTTCTATGGGTCATGAGTTGCAGCAATAACGATGATATGATGCAGGCACTGCGGATTAGCCCAAAAGATGGCGAAACGGGTGTTGCCTTGAATAAAAACATCGAATTGGATTTTGATACACCTATGGCGCGTTCAGTTGTTCAAAGAAATTTCCACATGATGACAACACAAAAAATGCAGACGATTGCAGATTCCATGATGGTTTATATGGTAATGATGGGGATGATGACACACGGCGATTCAGCGACAATTTATGACGGAATGATGCGAATGATGGACAACAATACGATGCGCGGAACCTTTGTTTGGAACTCGGATTCGACCCGGTGCACGTTTGATCCTGATTCGCTTATGATGCCCGGTACACAATACCGAATGCACATGGGCCAAGAAATGATGACGATGACCGGTATGATGCAAGGTGACGGTATGATGTCGGATGACAATCATGGAATGATGGGCAATGCCGGCGGTATGATGCATGGGGATATGATGATTAATTTTACTACCGGCAACAGTATGATGAAATCAGGCAACCTGAAAAATTAGGAGTAGAACTATGTTAGTTCATAATAGAATTTTTATAGCGGCTATATTCAGTCTGATCTTTGCGACCGGATGTACCAGCCCCATGTTGACCATATATAAGGAAAATCCTCTGTCCAAAGAAGTAATAATCATTGCCGGCAACACTGAAAACATGACCATCGGCAAAACCTACATTGTCTATCGAAACGAAATCCATACCACCTTGCCTTCATCCGGCGCTCATGCAGGACACGGTGGTCATGATATGGGAGGATCCACCCTTTCAAGAAAGATGGTGGGTCTTATACTTATTACAACAATTTTGGATTCTAAAACCGCCTCTGCTCAAGTCGTAAGTGGTGACGTGCAGAATGGAGATATAGCCGAGGAATAGTCGGATAAAATCTGTCAACACAATAATTTCTCTTGAGGTATATTCTTTAAAGTATTTCTGAAATTGATTCTAACTCAATTCTCATTAATTAAACCAAGGAGTGATTTATGAAAACCAGGATGTCTTTTTCTGTGTTAGTGATGTTAATTTTGTGTCTGAATGTCAAAGCTTGGGCACAGGAATCAAAAGAAGCCGAAATTATATCGAAAATAGTTACCATTGATGTTCCTACCATTAAATGCGGTTCATGCGTTAAAACCGTATCGAATGCTCTCAAACAATTGAAGGGAGTGGAAGAAGTCACTGTGGATAAAAAATCTAAAACGGCAGTTGTAAAATACGATCCATCAAAACTAAAAGTAAATGACTTAGAAACGGCGATTTCAAAATCAGGTTATGACGCCAACGAGGTAAAAAGAGACAAAAAAGCGTTTGACGAATTGGACTCATGTTGCCGCTAACAACGAAATTAATGTACTCCAAGCTTCATTCATACTAATTGCGATATAAAAAAATATATACCTGCACTACGGTTCAGTTGGTTAACGAAAGTTTATGACCCGCTGATTGCATTTGCCATGCCCGAATTGAAGTTCAAAAAAGCATTGATCGAACAATCTCGTGTCAAAGCTAATCATAGCGTGCTTGATTTTGGTATGGGTACGGCCACATTATCTCTTTTACTAAAAAAAGAAGTACCCGATTCCTTTGTTACCGGAGTTGACGTTGATGATAAAATATTATCTATTGCAAAACGGAAAATCGAGGAAAACAAAGCCGTGATTGTTGTTGATATATATGACGGATTAAAGCTCCCGTATGAGAATAATTCATTTGACAGGGTAATAACAAGCCTCGTGTTCCATCACCTTGATAAAGAACAAAAACTTAATTCTCTAAAAGAAATTTACCGGGTACTTAAACCAGCAGGAGAATTGCATATAGCGGATTGGGGAAAAGCATCGAACGGATTTATGCGTTTGGTTTTTTATGGTGTACAGCTATTTGATGGATTTAGAACAACAAAAGATAATATTAACGGATTACTGCCCGAATACATAAACAAAGCAGGATTTAAAGATATAAAAACGGGCAAATCTTTTAACACAATATTTGGAACGCTAACGCTATATAGAGGAGGCAAAAGTTGATAAAAATATTCCAGGAAGACTATATGAATAAATATTTTTTAATGTTTTTAGCCGTTCTATTGCTAGGGTGCAAAAAAAACGAAACGTACCAAGTTTATTACCGAGGCTCTTTAAGAGCCATCATGATGGGTGAAGACCTGGAAGCGAAAATGGAGATGGATTCAATAGCCGGGCTAAAGAACCTTTATGCTCTCGGTGCCATGGAAAACTTAAAAGGAGAAATGCTAGTCTTAAATAGCATTCCTCTTATCTCTACTGTAAGCGATTCTACGGTAACCGTTGAACGTACTTTTAATAAAAAACCGGCATTACTTGTGTATGTACAGGTTACCCGTTGGGATACGATCAAAATTACACAACCATTACGCGATACGGGTGAATTAGAATCTTTAATTGCATCCATGATTGAAACAAGGCGTTTAACACAGCCTGTGCCATTTATATTGCGTGGGAACTTTGAATCACTTGAATGGCATGTGATACGACCCAAAAATAGAAAAATACAAAATGAACACGACGGGCATAAGAATACCGGCTTTAAGGGGGTATTAAAAAATGAAAACGATGTTTATGTATTAGGATTTTTTTCCACCGAACATCAGGGTATCATTACCCACCACGATGCATTTACGCATATGCATTTTAAGACACCGGATGATAAGCTGGCTGGACATGTAGACAATATTATTCTTAAAGGTGAGGTGAACTTATTGTTACCAGGTATATAGATAAGTTGAAGATTAAATTTTCATTCAAGCAGATGCGGGGCATTCCAGAAAAACTGGGTTAGGCCTTTGTTTGTGCCAAACCATACATAATCGCCGTCAATCAATATTTTTTTTACGCGCGCCCCGGCCAATCCGTCCTGGATTCCGTAATAGATCCACTTTTGCTTACGTTTGATGTATCGTAGGACGCCGTTGTTTGTCCCGATCCATAAATTATTTTCATCGGATGCCGCGTCATTGACGCCGGGCAATAAATACTGGGTATTGACTGGAATAGACTCCCAAAACATCCTTACCTTATTGTATCTGATAACGCTTAAGTCGGATGCAAAATAGATGTATGTTGAATCCTCCGTTAAACCCCTGATCTGTTGATCAAGAAATTGCGAAGGACTGACAGTAAATCCCACCGCATTAAAATGAGAAAATGTATAGTCGGACAACGATACCGCATAGATGCCGTTGCTTGTGCCAAGCCAGATCGTCTTATTGAAGATTAATATTTTAAAGATAGAGACGTTAAATAATGCAGGAATTTCAATTTTAGAGATTACATATTCTTTCTGCTTGGGCCTAACTATGTTTAGCCCCTGCTGTGTTCCTACATACAAGTTGTTGCCTTCCGTTGCTATGGAATATACCGATGGATGATACAAACCGCTATACGTGCCATACGTTGTCCAATAGTCCATTTTGTTGATCCGTTGAACCAAACCTTCATCCGTTCCTATCCAAATATTGTTCTTATCGCTTATCATGCAGTTCACATTTTGCAGTCGCAAGCCTGACCTGAACCCGGAATCGTAATATTTAAAATCATCCTTTTCCTGATTCCATTCTGTGACTCCGGAAACAAAGGAGGAATAGGTTCGTCCATTTGATGAACGAATATTCCCGCCGGTCCACATAGTAATGTCGTCAAAGCACATAGCGGACACGTCCTCCATTGCAAGCCCGTAGTTTAAGGGTTCCGCTAAATAGGAAACGCTGTTTGCCTTCCAGACGCCGGCGCCATAAGTCGTGAGCCATAAATTACCAAGATGATCGTATACAGAAGAAGTGACAGGAAATTTACGAAATTCATTATCCGTAAAAACCTGTTCGTAATCGTCAAATTGAAAACCGGTTTCGGTGTTCGTAAAAATATGAGGCAATTTTCCTTGCGGCACCGCTCGCAAACCGTACCAGGCAACTACGGTTGTTTCGAGTAACGATTCTCGCGCAAACCCAAATAGTGAATTACTGGAAGATAAATAGCCTTTATTAGTTTGAAGCCAAACTTTGCTGCCTTCAAAGCCGATGGAGTGAATTTCTTCATCCAAAAGAATGCCGATTTGAAAATATGTTGCAGTTGTGAATTGTTGAGACACGGGGTTGTAGATTTGCAGACCCTCTCTTGACGCAACCCAAAGAAAGTCGTTTTGCTTTTCAACGGCGACAACTTTGATGTAATTATCCAATAAGCCGTTGCTCGTGGTCAATGGATAATTGAACTGTTTTTTTGTAAAATCATAGCGTAAGACGCCGCCTAAGGTTCCGACATACGCAATTTTATAACTGACTGCAATTGAAGTGCTGTAACGGGTCGCAGAAAAAGTAATCCAGTCGCCCGGCCTGTAGTTGAGTTGATAGTATATTTTTTCTACATCTTTTTTGGTTTGGGAATAAAGAAAGGCCGTAGAATTGGCAACTAGGAGCCCAAAAACGACACAATACTTAAGCATAGTTTTCATGGTGTTGACAATATCAATTGTAAACGTTTGTGTGCATCATCTAAGGCTTGTTTAGCCGTTTTCTTTTTGTATATAGCATACTCTATTTCATCCTCAATCACGGTTTCGATTTTTATCCAATGCGAATGAATAGGGGATGGACGGGACGTCTGTAACTGTTCAAATAGAATTTTTTCTATAGGTTTTCCCTCGTAATAGGAATCATTGTCTAAAACTTTTGATGCCGGAAGCGTGACTTTTGAAACATCGCAAAGCTTTAGAGCGTTCTCCTTTTTCATCAGGAAACGTATGAATTCGACGGCGCTGTCTTTTTTTGTAGATTGTTTATTTATTACGAGATATTCACCGCCAAAAAACGAGAACGAGCGTTGATCTTTCTTACTTTGTGGAAACATTATCGCGCCGTAATTCAGCCCCGGATTCTGATCAGCGATTTTTTTAATAAGCCATCCTCCTGAAAATACAAATCCAATGTGTCCTTGGGCAAACTTATCATCCAGGTTTTTTTGGCTTTCCAACAATCCATATTCACATAATTTTAAATAATATTCGAGCGCTTCAATATTTTCTTTTGAATTAATAACGGAAGTCTTTTTATCCGGAGACAACACATCGCCTCCATTGCTCCAAAAAAAAGGCAATATTTTTTTATATAATTGATGAGGTTCTTTCTTCGTATTACCGAAACCGTAAATATCATGGTCGGGATTATGTGCTTTCTTTACTGCCGCAAGAAGTTCATCCCATGTATGAATAGAATCGTTCGCAACCAGCTGTTTGTTGTAGAAAATGACGCGCGAGCCCAGCATCCACGGAAAACCAAAGGTCTGTGAATCATCCTGGCAGGATTCCCATCCTAAAAAACCATCTTTGATTTTTGTAGCTTCTGAACTTACATCCGCCAAAACATCACGTGAAGCAAATTCGTAAATCCAGTCGGAACCCAGTTCAAGCATATCCGGAGCGCGTCCCGAGGCAAATGAAGCAACGATTTTGTCATGACCGCCGGACCATGTTAGTTCGGTCATTTCGATTTTGATTCGTGGGTGAAGTTCTTCGAATTCGTTAATTAATTCTCTCACAATCGGCTTTTGATAGGGCTCTGCCCAAAATTGCCACCAGGTTATGACTGTTCTATCTTCGGTAGGGAGTTTAGCGGAACACGAAATTGAAATGATACATAAAGTTGCTATGCATAAGATTGATTTCACGGACATTTGAAGCGATTTCACTATTTTGTCACACTAGTTTTTCAATTGTATGACCGACACGGAAACACATGGTTTCATCAAAAGCCTTTGAGATGACCTGAATACCAATCGGCATATTTTCGGAGTTTGTTCCGCACGGCACGCTGAGGGCGGGATTCCCGGCGATATTAATATTTACTGTATAAACATCTGACAAATACATGGCGAGCGGGTCTTTAGTTTTTTCGCCGAATTTAAAGGCCACCGTTGGTGAAGTTGGCGCAAGTAAACAGTCAATGTTCTTTGAAAAAACGTTTACGAAGTCATTCTTTATCAGCGTTCGAACTTTCTGAGCCTTTTTGTAATAGGCTTCGTAATATCCTGCGCTTAAGACATAAGTACCCAGCATGATGCGCCGTTTAACTTCCTCACCAAACGCCTCGCTTCTGCTTTTGACATAGGTTTCAGCAATGGTCTTTGCCTCCTGGCTGCGATGGGTATAACGGATTCCATCATAACGCGCAAGATTGGACGACGCTTCAGCAGTTACAAGTATATAATACGTTGCAATTCCATACTCGGTATTCGGAAGCGACACGTCGACAATTTCCGCTCCTTCTTTTGATAACTTATCCATCATTGAGCGTATGCTTTTTTCGATCGCAGCATCAAGACCTTTTCCAAAATATTCCTTCGGAATTCCGATTCGTAATCCTTTAACACCCATGGAAATATGATCTGCATAATGGGGGACGGGAACATTCGCGCTGGTTGAATCCGATGCATCCAGGCCGGCAATAATTTCGGTTAATAGGGACGTGTCTTCCACATTATTGCCGATCGGCCCGATCTGGTCAAATGAAGATGCAAACGCGGATAACCCGTATCGTGATATCCGTCCATACGTGGGTTTTAGTCCTACGACTCCGCAAAAACTTGCCGGTAAGCGCACTGAACCGCCTGTTTCTGAACCTAATGCAACGGTGCTCATCCCTGCAGTAACGGCCACTACGCTTCCGCCGCTGGAGCCGCCTGGAACTCGCGACGTGTCCAATGGATTCAGGACATTCCCATAAGCGGAATTTTCGTTGGACGAACCCATGGCAAATTCATCCATGTTCGCTTTGCCAATGATGATGGCGTCTTCCTTTTCCAATCGTTCAATTACTGTTGCGTCATAAGGTGAAATATAATTTTCTAGAATTTTTGAACCGGATGTGTTGCGCTCATCTTTAACAACAATAGCATCCTTTACAGCAACAACAAGTCCTGCTAATTTACCGGCGGATTTGGAATTTATTTTAGAATCTACAATTTCAGCTTGTTTTGCCAACTTTTCTTTATCAAACACCGTGATAAAAGCGTTTAAGTTTTTTTTCTTTTCAATATTTTGTAAATAGCCGTTAACCAATGTTTTGCACGAAGTCTGCCCGCTTTTCAATTCCATTGATATTTCAGAAAAGGTTTTGTTCACTGGATCTTTCTCCAATTAATCATTATGTCTGGTTAAAACAAAATCGGCCGCGACGATCAGGGGAAGTTTGTTATTATTTTAAATAAATCCGTCGGCGTGCTGATTTCAAAATCCGGTTTGTGCTTCCAAAATTTTGTATCAGCCCCGCTATATTTTACAACGACCGAAATAACTTTGCTTTTTTCGCACAATCTATCTTTAAGGTTTCTTGCAAATTCAACATCCATCTGATGGTCGCCAATATAGAGTATGATTTTCTCCGCTATGGTGTCAAATAACTGCTTCAGACACTTTATTCCGCCATATCCGGATGGTTTTTGTTCATCAGGAGGAATATCGTCATAGCCAACTATTGAGCCAAACTTATGAGATAAATTGTTTTCATTCAACACGCAATTTATGTTTTTAGAAGAATTCTGCGAACAAATCCCTTGGGGAATAGAAATTTGATCGATGGCTTCTTTAATCTTGGGGAACAAGTTAACGGGAGTTGGGTTTTTTAATTGATATTCAGTCCACAATCGTCCGGCATCAAGCATTTCAATTTTAGTCATTCCAAAATAAGAAATATACAAATCCTGCCAATTTTTGGCTTGATGATTGGCTGTGCTATATACTATTTCGCTTTTCAGACAGTCAGGTAAATTTTCTCCTGTCAGGCGAGGGGCTACAACCGACAGAATCTGTTTTGTAACGTCGAGGTTTTTTGGGACTGAATTTACCAAGGTTCCATCGTAGTCCCAAATGATTGCATCCACTTTCATTGAGTGCTCGTTATTGATTTATCTTAGTCTCAGATTAACGACTGTCCCGTACAAATGTACTATACAAAAAAAATCCCGACACGCCGACAAGTCGGATAATCGGGATTTCTAAAAAATATAATTCCGAAATATATTATTATTTCTTATCCGGATCTTCGGTAATTCCTTTTTTGATCTCTTCTTCGGTCGAATGCATCGCGCGTTTGAATTCTCTGATGCCTTTACCCAGGCCTTGGGCAAATTCCGGGATTTTTTTGGCACCGAAAAGAACTAATACTGCGATACAAATGATAATAATTTCAGGCATACCTAAATTCATGAAAAGCACCTCCAATGGGAGTTAATAAGCATTTTTTACACAATCGAATGTATTGTTTTGTCAATTTAAATGCAACAAATAAAAAAGAGTAGGCGTCAACTACTCTTTGTTTTGCTGGAATGCAGGGATTCGAACCCCGATTAATGGATCCAGAGTCCATTGTCCTACCATTGGACGACATTCCAAAGAACGGCTCAATATATTCAACCGATAGTGAAAATGCAATATTGAAATTTTGAAAAATCAAATCCTCAATCAGGACGGAAAAGTTTAAATCTGCCTACCCTGCAGCAATAATCAGATCTGCGATTGAACGTGTGATATCATGTTTCGATAATTAGCCGCCGAATGAATCATCCAAAAACCCAAGAGTGGCATACTATTGAATCATAAAAATAAAAAAAGTATATTTGTATATCTTACCATACTCAATGAGGCACATCATGAAACACAGTGACTTGCTCAAAATGCTTTCACAAAAAACCGATTCGAAGATCGTTCTTTTAGTGCTGGACGGACTTGGCGGTATACGAACGAAAGAACGTCCTAAAACCGAATTAGAATTAGCGAATATACCTAATCTGAATGCGCTGGCAAAAGAATCTCTTTGCGGGCGAATTATGCCGGTTTCATACGGCATAACGCCCGGCAGCGGACCGGCGCATTTCTCTTTGTTCGGCTATGATCCGACGGATGACCAGATTCAGATAGGGCGCGGCGTTTTGGAGGCGCTTGGGCTGGATATGAAATTACAAGCCGGCGATGTTGCCACGCGATGTAATTTTGCAACGATCGATGAAAAAGGGTTACTAACAGACCGGCGCGCCGGACGTATTCCTACAGAAGAATGCGTACGTCTATGCGACTTACTGTCTGCTAAGATCAAAAAAGTAGATGACGTAAAAGTGATAATAAAACCGGGTGAACAATACCGTTTTGTCGTAGTTTTCCGTGGAAAAAAACTGGACGGACGCATCAAGGATACCGATCCGCAAGTAACGGGTGTAAAAGCGCTAGCGGCGGTTGCTGCAAATACAGCGTCAAAGCGTATGGCGCTTATTGCCAATAAATTTATAGTTAAAGCGAATCAGGTATTGAAAAGCGAGCTTAAGGCCAACAGCATCCTCATGCGCGGGTTTTCAGTATTGCCGCACGTTCCTTCGATGACAGAACGATTTAATATCACGCCGGTTTGTATAGCCAGTTATCCCCTCTACCGCGGTGTTGCCAGCGTCGTGGGTATGGATGTTTTTCACACGGGAATGGAGATTTCAGATGAATTTCAGACGCTGAAAGAAAATTGGAGCAAATACGACTTCTTCTTTATGCACATCAAAAAAACCGATTCATATGGTGAAGACGGGAATCCCGAAGGCAAAATGAAGATACTTGAGGAAGTAGATAAACATATTCCGATGTTGAGAGAATTACATCCGGACGTTATTATGGTAACGGGCGATCATTCAACTCCGCCGCCGATGAAAAGCCACAGTTGGCATCCGGTCCCATTTATGATCTATTCAGCCGTTTGCAGTTTCGATGATACACAGGCCTTTAATGAAGTAGAGTGTTCAAAAGGACAGCTGGGCAATTTCCCATCGTATTATATAATGGAACTGGCGCTGGCAAATGCCGGCAAACTAAAAAAATTCGGAGCCTAGAAAAAAATGGAAATTTATTTATTACGTCATGGCATCGCCGAAAATATCGGCGGTAAAATTCGATCGGACGGAGTACGTCCATTGACCGAAGAAGGTATTGATCTCATGCGTGATGAGGCTAAGGGTATGAAACGTCTCGGGCTGCATTTCAACGTGGTCTTGACAAGTCCGCTGGTGCGTTCAAAACAAACTGCGGAGATTGTGGGTGATGTGCTGGATTGTTCCAACAAAATCCACAATTGCGCAGCTTTGGCAATTCCAATGTCCGTAGCTGATCTGATGCAGTCGTTCAAGTCATTCCAGAATGACTACAAGGTTCTTTTAGTCGGACATCAACCGGACCTTGGAAAATTAGCCGGTTATTTTATCGGAAACAGTAAGCTGTCGCTTTCCCTAAAGAAGGGAAGCCTTTGTAAGATCGAAGTGGAACGCCTCAGCCCGACACCGCGCGGTAATTTAAAATGGTACCTCACGCCACGTCAATTGAAAATTATGAGTCAGGCTTAGCGGTTTAATACAAAGTATGGCGATATGAGAAAAAAACAAACTGAAAAGAATAAGAATTATCTTGCCGCAATAGATATTGGTACAAATTCGTTTCATCTTGTCATCGTAGAAATCCTGGCGGACGGAAATGTCAAAATTCTGGATCGCGCTAAAGAAAACGCACGTCTGGGCAGCGGCGGTAAAGATATGAAAACGATCACACCTGAGGCAATGGAACGCGGTATAACCGCTTTAAAACATTTTGCTGAAATCGCTCACACGTACCAAGCTCCGATTCGTGCTGTGGCAACTAGCGCCGTGCGCGAAGCGCTGAATCAAAATAATTTTCTCAAGAAAGTTCATGCCAGAACCGGTATTACCGTAGAAGTGGTCTCTGGATTTGAAGAAGCGCGCCTCATTTATTTGGGTGTGCTACAGGCTTTGCCGGTTTTTGAGAAGAGAGTGTTATGCATTGACATCGGGGGTGGGAGTGTAGAATATCTGATCGGTACTAAGGGCGAAGCGCTGTATGCCAACAGCCTTAAAATCGGGTGTATCCGCTTAACGGAAAGGTTCTTTTCTAGGTCCATCCTCAAAGATAAGGATATCAAGGCGTGTCGTGAACACATAGTCGGTTTCATTTCGCCTGTTGCAAGAGAAATTAAAAAGTACCGCTATGAATTTGCCATAGGAAGTTCTGGGACGATACAAAATATCGCAAATATGATCCGGGCTATGCGTGGCGAAATCATCAGCATGCAGGTTAATAATTTTTCTTTCACAAAAGACGAACTTAATAAGATCGTTAAGACTCTTTTGCGGGCAAGAACGGATGGTCAGCGCGCACAAATTCCCGGGCTGGATCCTAAACGTGTGGATATTATTGTTGCAGGCGCGCTTGTATTACAAGAATCATTCAATCTGCTAAAAATTAAACGTCTCACGGTTTCTGAATTTGCACTTCGCGAAGGGATAATCTATGATTATTTGAAAAACCGTTTGTATGAACTCGATCACCACCACCACCTTTCAAATATTCGTTACAAAAGCGTGATGCAATTGGCAAAAACGTTTAATTACGATACGCATCATGCAAATCAAGCCGTAAAATTATCGTTGAGTATTTTTGACCAAACCAAGAATTTGCACAAGCTGGGCGAGAGGGAAAGAGAGTTTCTAGAATATGCGGCTTTACTCCATGAGATTGGGTTTTTTATTTCCCATGCGCAGCATCACCGCCACACGTATTATTTGATACGTAATTCGGAATTAGCCGGTTTTACGGACACTGAAAAAGAAATCATTGCCAACATCGCGCGTTACCACCGAAAGAGCCACCCGAAGCCCAAACACGACGGGTACAATTATTTAACGGAAAATGAAAGAGTGATTGTTAAGAAATTGGCGGGGATATTACGTTTGGCTGACGGCCTTGATCGAAGCCATATTAGCAAAGTTTCGTCTGTTAAGTGCAGGGTGCAACCGCGGAGTTTTATATTAAAGATAAAGTCCTCGTCGAAAATTGATCTCGAAGAATGGGCTGTGAATATGAAAAAAGGTCTATTCGAAGAAGTGTTTCATAAACCGGTCGTGTTAAAGCGCGCTTAATCCGCATCTTCTATATCCGATTCGATTTCAAATGCTCTCCTTTTATCCTGCGCATGCTTTTTTGCTGCAGTGAAACGTGCGTAAAACTCCTGCAAGAATTGATTACCAACCTGTCTGTCATAAATGACGAGAAAATTATCGTCATTAGCTTCATTGGCATTTTTACTGAAATTAAATGAGCCTGTAATGACGATAGGGATATCTTCCGTATCCGGATTTTCAGCGTCAATGAGAATGTACTTATGATGAAGCTGTCGATCTTCATGGGCAAGATAAGCATCGGCTTTTTTAGCCCAAGGTTGACGTGAAATCGAATCTAAGGTCATTGCGCTATAGAGGCCATACGAACTTCTGCCGGTTTTGTCAAATACCGCTTTCAGGTCCAGGTTTTTTAATTCAAATTTTTCACGGATCGCCTCATCAATCTCTACGCCGGTACTGAAAGAGAATGCGCATATCTTTATGTCATGGTCTGCCTCTTTGGAAATTAGGTCTGCCACTATTTCCAGCAAATTAGGCCTAATCTTATCTTTGCTCATCGGAGCAAAATAAGCTTCGACTCTGCTATTGTTACCAACCAAGGTTTTTGCATTCGACGATTTTTTTTTGTATTGGTGAAACGCAGCTTTTAAAGTATCCGGGTTTTCATCAGAACAGCCCCACATGGTTTCAAATTCTTCTGTAAACGAACGTGCCAGAGTTCGACTTTGAACTTCTATCACGTTCTGCATGCTGACCATGCCCGTGATTGTAAAATTATAGGATCCGGTGATAACTATATCATCCGTTGAATCCGCTGAAAGATAATCTGCTACCAAAAATTTGTTATGCATAAAGGCGCTTCGTCCTTTGAAAAAATTCTTTTTGGACTTTATAGCCGGCCAGCCGGCATCGCTCAGCATTGGGATTTTATATTTATTCTGAAGAAGACTGCGGGCAACTTTCCAAAGATCTTTGTTATTATTCGGTGCGCTTTCATCATCAAATATTATGCGAACTCTCACTCCTCTGACTTTCGCCTTACAGAGAGCCACTACAATATTTAAACTGTTTAATTCAAAAGCGGCTAGATCAATACTTTTTTTTGCGTTATTAACTGCGTCCATAACGCGTTGCTCAAGGTTTTCATTACCATTTGCAATATTTCCGGAACTTGCGTAAATGCTGTCGATTGTTCCGTTAAAATAAATATATCCTTTTCCACCAAAGACCGGGGTTGGGCTTAGATTATATCGCACTTGGGCGGCGAGATTTGCATAGGCAAGAATTCCAAGCACATGCAACACAATGAGAGCGTTTGAAATCGTGAAGTGCAAAATAGGTTTCTGGTGAGTCAATAATTATATTATAAACAAATTTATGTGCTTATCGGATTCTCACCCACTTAGCGAATTACTTGTCAGCCTAGCATGTCGAAGGTTGATTTTATTGATCAACAGGCTTGTCCCGAGCCCTGCCGAAGGGCTCAGCTGACTTTGTGAGCCGACCCGATGAGCAGGTAAATTTAACATAGTTTCAATCGTTTTCAAAGTAATTTTTCAAATGATGTCTTGAACAACTTACGCCAATTTGACATAAAAAATAATTAACTGCCACAAATTCATGATTTAGTGACAAAAAGCCAAAGCAATCCGCCATAAATGCTTAAAAATACATGAATTTACATGGTATAAGGTTTGCAATGATAAGGAAATGTCATTGTTTGAGCTATTGAGTTAATTTTACATAAAGTTAGAAATAAATTAAATAAAATCCATAACAAGGAGACAGAATCATGACCAAAGGAAAAGTCATAGGAATCGATCTTGGAACAACAAACTCATGCGTTGCAATAATGGAAGGCGGGCAGCCTGTCGTCATTGCAAATGCTGAGGGCGGACGAACCACGCCGTCGGTTGTCGCATTCACTAAAGTTGGCGAAAGAATTATTGGCGGCCCGGCTAAACGGCAGGCCATTACAAATCCGAAAAATACAATTTTTTCAATCAAGCGATTTATGGGCCGGCGCCATGATGAAGTAGTCGAAGAGCGTCAAAAAGTGCCCTACGAGGTTATCAGCGGCGACGGGAATTCGGCGCGCGTCAAGATTAACGATCAGGTTTTTTCGCCTCCTGAAATTTCCGCAATGGTATTGCAGAAAATGAAACAAACGGCTGAGGATTATTTAGGACAAGCCGTGACGGATGCCGTTGTTACGGTTCCTGCCTATTTCAACGATGCGCAGCGGCAGGCAACAAAGGACGCAGGTAAAATAGCGGGCCTCAATGTGCTGCGGATTTTAAACGAACCGACGGCCGCCGCATTGGCATATGGCCTTGACAAGAAATCAAATGAAAAGATAGCCGTATACGATTTAGGAGGCGGTACATTTGATATTTCAATTTTGGAAATCGGTGACGGCGTGTTTGAAGTGCTGTCGACGAACGGCGATACGCATTTGGGCGGCGACGATTTTGACGAACGCGTAGTGAACTGGCTCGCTGATGAATTCAAAAAGAATGAAGGGATTGATCTAAGAAAAGACCCCATGGCGCTGCAACGGTTAAAAGATGCAGCTGAAAAAGCGAAGATTGAAATCTCCAGCTCTATGCAGACACAGATCAATTTGCCGTATGTTACCGCAGTGGATTCAGTGCCTAAACACTTGGACATTGTCTTAACGCGCGCAAAATTTGAGCAAATCTGCGAAGATCTGATACAGCGTACGGTTCGTCCTGTCGAGCAGGCCATGAAAGACGCGGGATTGCAGTATTCGCAAATTGATGAAGTAATTCTCGTGGGCGGTTCGACGCGTATTCCCAAGATTCAACAGCTTGTTCAGGATCTCTTCAAAAAGGAACCGCATAAAGGTGTTAACCCGGACGAGGTTGTCGCGGTCGGAGCAGCTATTCAAGGCGCAGTTTTAGCCGGCGAAGTTAAGGACGTATTGTTACTCGATGTGACGCCGTTGTCGCTCGGAATCGAAACGCTCGGCGGAGTATTCACAACGATGATTCCGCGCAATACCACGATTCCAACGAAGAAAAGCGAGATATTTTCCACTGCGGCTGACAGCCAAACTGCAGTGACTATTCGCGTAGGACAGGGTGAACGTCAGCTATTTACGGATAACAGAGAGATTGGTCGTTTCGAATTAGTAGGAATCCCCCCTGCGCCGCGCGGAGTGCCTCAGATCGAAGTGACGTTTGATATTGACGCGAACGGTATTCTCCATGTTCTCGCGAAAGACAAAGCGACCAACAAAGAACAGAGTATTCGAATAGAATCTTCGTCGGGATTGAATTCTGAAGAAATCGAGCGAATGGTGAACCAGGCAAAAGAACACGCCGACGAAGATAAGCGGAGCCGGGATCGAATCGATGCAAAAAATCATGGTGAAAGCCTTGCATATCAAACGGAAAAAAACATAAAAGAATTTGGCGATAAGATCGATGCCGATTCTAAAACCAGGCTTGAAAACGAATTGCAGAAATTGCGTGACGCGATCGCTTCCAATAACGTAGATGACATCAAATCTGCATCCGGATCATTGGAAAGCGTATGGAATGAAATTTCTACAAAAATGTATCAGGCGGGAGCAGGCGCTCAAACGGCACAACCGGGGCAAGAGGCCGCGGGCAGCGATCAAGGCAAGAAAGTGGAAGAAGCCGATTATGAAGTAGTTGACGATAAAGAAAAGAAGTAAATACGAAAGAACAATAGTATGCCGACCTATGATTTCAAATGTCCGGAAGGGCATGTATTCGAAGAGTTCCAACGTATCAACGATGAACCGTCAACGCCATGTCCGACTTGCGGAAAGGCGTCATCGCGAATGATCGGAGCAGGATCTGGCCTTATGTTCAAAGGTTCAGGCTTTTATATAACTGATTATAAGAAAACCGGTGCCTCGAATGGCTCCAATGGTGAAAAAAAAGAAAAGAAGACTGATTCCGGGAAGAAGGATTAGGCCCAAATTATCTGAAAAAAAAAGAGGAAGGTTTCAAGTATGTTTTTCATGAACACATTTAAGACCATGTTTTTGCTTACAATGCTGACATTACTTTTCGTGTTTATAGGAAATATGATTGGCGGTCAGTCAGGTGCCATTATCGCTTTGGTCTTGGCCGGTATTATGAATTTTGTGAGCTATTGGTTTAGCGATAAAATCGTACTGAAAATGTATGGCGCGAAGGAAATCCAATATAGCGATAACACTAAATTTTATAATCTGGTTCAGCGGTTAGCAACTAATGCGAGTCTGCCGATGCCACGGCTTTACATTATTCCGACAGATTCGCCAAACGCATTTGCTACCGGACGTGATCCGGAGCATGCCGCAGTAGCAGCTACAGAAGGTATTCTATCAAGGCTGAGCGAGGACGAACTTGAAGGAGTGATGGCGCACGAACTTGCGCATGTTAAGAACCGCGATATACTGATTAGCTCAATTGTAGCTACATTCGCGGGTGCGATAGGTTATATCGCGAGTATGGCGCAGTGGGCTGCGATTTTTGGCGGATTCAACAAAAGTTCTGATGATGATGATAGCGGCGGCAGTAACATTTTTTCATTTCTTATCATGGCAATTCTTGCTCCCATTGTCGCAACCATCATTCAGTTAGCCATATCACGGTCGCGTGAGTTTTTGGCGGATAGAACGGGTGCAGAAATCTCTCGCAGGCCTATGCAGCTGGCAAACGCTTTGATTAAATTGGAAAAAGGAAATTTGCAGCTGCCATTACACGCAAGTAATGCGACCGCTCATATGTTCATCATTAGCCCTTTGACAGGAGGCGGCCTTACCGGTTTGTTCAGGACGCATCCGACGACGAAAGAACGGGTTGAAAAGCTCAAGCAATATGCACAGGAAACGGGATTATCATTTTAAGAAAGATTTCCTTGAAAGATTATTACAAAATATTGGGCATTTCGGAATCAGCATCGGAGGATGAGATCAAAACGGCGTACAAAACGCTGGCGAAAAAATTTCATCCGGACCGTAACCACGGAAATAAACAGTCGGAGGAAAGATTCAAGGAAATGTCCGAAGCCTATAATACCCTGAGCGATGCAAAAAAAAAGAAAGAATATGATACACTGCGCCGATTCGGCGGCGGGAGAAGCGGAACGAGTTATCAGAATTCTGATGATTTCTCATCCTCTGACTTGAATGATTTTATGAGAAATTTTAAATCGGGTGGGAAATCATACGGATTTGGCGGGCGTGAATCGTTTGCAGATATACTGGATGATATGTTCTTTGGCAACACCACAAAAAAGCAGGAAATCAATGTTGAATTATCCGTTCCGTTTCAGAAATCGATAAATGGTGGAGATGTGGAGTTTGCTATAAACAATGGTATTCCGCACACCATACGGGTAAAACTGCCAGAAGGAATTAACGACGGTGAGCAATTGCGTATTCATCAAAACAATTCCCCTGACATACTTTTAACTATACGCGTTCAGCCCGATCCGTTTTTTTCAAGAAAGGGTAATGATGTTTATTGCGAAATTCCGGTTAATTTCGCTCAGATGTCGCTTGGGAGTACTGTTAAAGTTAAGACAGTTTATGGGAGCCATGTGGAAGTCAAAATTCCGGTTGGAACACAAAACGGAACGATGTTGAAACTTTCACATTTAGGAGTTCGCCATAGCGGGAAAAAAGGGGATATGTATGTTACTATGGCGCTTTCAGTTCCAAAAAATTTAACAAGAAAACAGAAAGAGCTATTGGAAGCCTTTGCCAATGAATCCGGAATGAAATGGTAATTCAGCAGAGTTAAATTTCAATATTATTAAGGTTAGACTAATATTATTAATAAATTATTACGTATTTTGGATAAAACTTTCAGCATTTTATACCGTAAAAAAAATAAAGTTTTCTTTATAACAAATTTTGGAGGAATGTAATGCATACTGCGAGATCGTCGAGACTAATCATAGGGTTAGTACTGGTTATTATTGGAATAGTCGCCGGTATCCTTCTGACGGCAAATTTAGATATGACTTTTAAAGGACGAGCTGGATCGGATACGGAAGTCAGGCTTCAATTGGAAGAGAAAATGGCGGCCATGAAAGATTGGAGTGAAGGGTTTTCAGTGGTTGCTGAATATGTCACACCAAGCGTGGTTACAGTTGAAACTGAGACTACCGTAAAATATAGCGATCCATTCAACGATTTTATGGGTGGGGACGATATGTTCAGGAGATTCTTCGGGAATCCAAGAAGCCAGCCAAAACAAGAGCAAAAAGTTGCGGGTCTTGGGTCAGGCGTTATTGTGAGCACCGATGGATATATAATTACGAATAATCACGTAATTGACAGAACCGACAAGATAAAAATCACGCTATCAAACGGGAAAACATATGACGGAAAGTTGATTGGAACTGATCCAAGAACAGATCTTGCCGTTGTAAAAATTGATGAAAAAGGATTACCGGCAATCAAAGTTGCCAATTCGGATAATATAAAAGTCGGCCAATGGGCGTTAGCGGTTGGAAATCCTTTCAGCAAATCTCTTAGCCATACTGTAACCGCCGGCATTATCAGCGGCATGTCGCGTTCCTCCGTTGGCCTTGATACCGATGTCGATTTTTTACAAACGGATGCGGCCATTAATCCGGGTAACAGCGGCGGTGCATTGGTTAATTTGAGCGGAGAACTGGTTGGCATAAATGCCGCGATCATGTCAAGAAGCGGCGGTTATGAAGGAATCGGTTTTGCAATACCGTCTAACACCGCAAAATCGATTATGGATCAATTAATCAAGTCAGGAAAAGTTGTTCGCGGCTTTGTCGGCGTGAGCATGCAGGACGTGGATGAACAAATGGCGAAAGCCCTTGGGTTAAAGTCGGCAAAAGGCGCTGTCATTGCTCAAATCGTGGAAGGCAGTCCGGCTGACAAAGCACAGTTGAAACAAGGCGATGTAATTGTGAAGGTGGACGGTAAAGAAGTTGCCAATAGCGTCGAGATTAGAAAACAAATAATTCCAAAGCAGCCTGGAACCGATGTTGATCTTACTTTAATACGCGACGGCAAAGAAATAACCATAAAAGTTACATTAGCGGAAGCCCCAGGCGAGCCTATGGCTGTAAAAGAAGAAGCGCCTGCCAAAAAGAGCTTTGAACGATTGGGGATCAATGTTACCACGATGAATAAAGATCTGGCAACTAAGTTCGGCGTCTCAAATATTCCGGGTGTTATAATTACGGACATTGAACAGGACGGATCTGCATTTGGCGCAGGGCTTAGACAAGGCGATATCATTCAGCGTGTGGGCCGGAAGGACGTTAAGAATGTGAAAGAATTTATCGATGAAGTAGATAAGGTGACCAAAGGAGAAACGGTACTGCTGCTGGTAAACCGCAAAGGGAGTTCATTATTTGTCGCGTTTAACATGCCAAACTAAACGAGACAATGTGATTTCTTGTGCATCAGCATCAGGAATCTTTACGGTCCCTGATGCTTTTTTATTATTTATTATTATATGATTTCATTATCAAGGATTAGAAGATGACAAAAACTTTCGAGGAACAGATTTCTCTCAAAGAAAAAAAGAAGAAGGGTCAGTTACCGGAATCGTTGCCGATCATTCCGTTGCGCAATACGGTGCTATTTCCTCAGCAGATCATGCCTTTGTCCATCGGCAGAGACAAGACGCTTAAGCTGATTTCAGAGTTCTCAGACGCAAACCGCCTGATCGGTGTTGTAGCGCAGAAGGAAAGTTCGATTGAGAATCCCAGCCATTCCGATATGTATGAATACGGAGTAGCTGCGACGATCATGCGCGTATTCGATATGCCGGATGGCAGTAAGAGCGTAATCGTTCAGGGTGTTCAACGGATCCGACTCAAAGAATTTATACAGGATGACCCCTATTGGGTGGCAAAGATAGACGAATTGGTTGATATTCCTCCATCGCATGATGACCTTGAGATAGACGCATTGGTGATGAATATAAAAAGCATTTTTCAAAAAATGGCCGGGTTAGCACCGTATCTTACTGCAGAACAGACGTCAATGATACTAAATGTACAACTGCCTGGACGGGTCGCCGACGTTGCAGTTTCAGCGCTGAATATTTCAACCGAAGAAAAACAGGAGATACTGCAAGTTCTGAATGTGAAGGAGCGCCTGGATAAAACGCATGTGATGTTAAATAAGGTTTTGCAGACTCTCGAATTAGGGAACAAAATCCAAAGTGATGTGCAGGACGAAATTAGCAAAACGCAACGTGAATATTATTTACGCGAGCAGTTAAAGGCAATTCAGCGTGAGCTGGGTGATGCGGAATCTGCCAACCCGGAAATTACAGAGATAAAAGAAAAGATTGAAAAAGCGAAGATGCCTAAAGAAGTGTATGACGTCACAAAAAAGGAATTGGAGCGTCTGGGCCGCATGTCGCCTATGGCGGCCGAGTATACAGTATCACGCACCTACATTGACTGGCTTGTCGACATGCCGTGGAGCATATTTACTGAAGACAATATGAAGATAGATGCGGCGCGAAAAAGCCTTGAATCGGACCATTATGGTTTGGAAAAGGTCAAGAAAAGAATATTGGAATATCTGTCCGTGCGTAAACTTAAGAACGATATGCGCGGCCCGATCCTCTGTTTTGTTGGTCCGCCGGGCGTCGGAAAAACCTCATTAGGCCGATCCATTGCTAAGGCGCTTGGGCGAAAATTCGTTCGCATGTCGTTGGGCGGGATTCGTGATGAAGCGGAGATTCGAGGCCACCGCCGAACATATATCGGCGCATTACCGGGGCGCGTGATACAAGGTATCAAGAAAGGCGGTTCCATCAACCCGGTATTCATGCTTGATGAGATTGATAAGGTTGGAATGGATTTTCGAGGGGATCCGTCAAGCGCATTGCTTGAAGTGCTTGATCCGGAACAGAATTTCAGTTTTGCAGACCATTATCTGGATGTACCGTTTGATCTCTCGAAAGTCCTATTTATTGCGACAGCCAATCTAGCTGATCCGATCATACCCGCCCTGCGTGATCGTATGGAGATCATTGAAATTCCAGGTTATACGGAGGAAGAGAAGATAAATATTGCACAAAAATTCATTATTCCGAAACAGATAAGCGAACACGGTTTAAGCGGGAAACAAATCAAATTTGACCGTCAAACGATCAAACACATTATCCGCGATCACACACGCGAGGCGGGGCTGAGAAATCTGGAGCGGGAAATTGCGACTATTTGCAGAGGTGTCGCACACCAAATTGCCGAAGGAAAAATCACCAAGACCACGATTGACAAAAAAAACTTGTATACTTACCTCGGAAAAATAAAGTTCTTCTCAGATGCCGTTGAGCGTATCAATAAGCCTGGAATTGTCACGGGACTGGCATGGACAGCCGCCGGCGGGGACATACTGTTTATTGAAGCTTCAAAAATGAAAGGGAAGGGCAACTTGACACTGACAGGGCAGCTGGGTGATATCATGAAAGAATCAGCCGTTGCTGCATTGAGTCAAATTCGGTCGCAGGCAGAGGAGCTTGGAATCACAGATGAATTCGACAAAATAGACATCCATATTCATGTGCCTGCAGGAGGAATTCCGAAGGATGGGCCTTCAGCAGGAATCACTATGTATACGGCCATTTATTCGCTATTAACAAACAGGCTTGTTCGAAATGATATTGCGATGACTGGAGAAATTACGCTTAGAGGGGCTGTATTGCCGATCGGCGGCGTAAAAGAGAAAATACTCGCGGCGCATCGCGCAGGTATCCGAACCATAATTATTCCGAATAAGAATGCTAATGATCTTGATGAAGTTCCAAAACAGATCCGCGATGAGATCAAGTTTGTTCTGGTCAAAGAAGTTTCTAAAGTTGTTGAGATCGCACTTGAACCGATCGTTAAATCCATACGGGTTCATAACAACGGTGTGAAACCAAAAAGGAAGAAAACAAAAAGTCTAAAACGATCACAAAAAAAATAACAACTCAAAAGGGCTCATAAGGAACATATAATGAATAAACAAAAACTGCAGATACCTATCATTTTGGGCGTCCTATTTCTATTTGTTCTCCTCAACCCAATATTATTTCCAAGCGGACAAGACGCAGAAATAACCTATAAGGAGTTTCGCGATAAATTAGCCGCAGGAAAAATTGACGAAGTTCAAATCACCAACGACAAGATATTCGGAAAATTTAAATTACCTGATAGTCTTGTTGCTCAGCAGGAAAAAGCAAACCAGCAGCCGACGGATATCACGGAGCGAATTCGCCTTGGAAATTTTTTTGAAAGCCAATTCAAAAAAGACCTCCGTCAGACTTTTATTGTAAACGCGCTAACTGACGATAAGTTAGTCGAAGATCTTCAGGCTGCCGGCGTAAATTATAAGGGCGTGATCGACAGTAATTGGCTTGAAAATATTCTCATCTACTGGATTTTTCCGTTGCTTCTGCTTTTTCTTTTGTGGGGATTTATTTTCAAACGAATGGGCGGCGGCGGCAATGTAATGAGCATCGGAAAAAGTAAGGCCAAAATTTATGCGACGGATTCAAAAACAAAAGTAACATTTAGCGATGTTGCCGGTGTTGAAGAAGTGATAGAGGAGGTTCGGGAGATCGTTGATTTCCTGCAAAATCCAAAAAAATATACCAAACTCGGGGCAAAACTACCCAAGGGAGTTCTATTAGTTGGCCCTCCTGGAACAGGGAAAACACTGCTTGCAAAAGCCGTAGCGGGCGAGGCGAATGTGCCTTTTTTTCATTTGAGCGGATCTGATTTTGTCGAAATGTTTGTCGGTGTCGGCGCTTCACGGGTAAGAGATTTATTTGCCGAGGCAAAATCAAAGGCGCCATGTATCATATTTATCGATGAAATCGATGCCATTGGCCGGAGCAGAGCCAAAGGAATGATCATGGGCGGCCATGACGAGCGTGAGAATACTTTAAATCAATTACTTGTTGAAATGGACGGTTTTAATACGGACAAAGGCGTGATCATCGTTGGCGCAACCAATCGACCGGATGTTTTGGACGTTGCATTGTTAAGACCAGGACGATTTGACCGTCAGGTGGTATTAGACCGGCCGGACCTTAAAGCAAGGATGGAGATATTTAAAGTTCACACAAAAGGTATGCCTCTAGCTGAGAACATGGATTTACAGGCATTGGCGGCCCAGACACCCGGATTTGCGGGAGCTGAAATCGCAAACGTTTGTAACGAAGCCTCTTTGCTGGCCTCTCGAAAGGATAAGGAGAGAATCGATACATCTGATTTCCAGGATGCGATTGAACGTGTGATTGGCGGATTAGAGAAGAAAAATAAAATCATCAGTCCGAAAGAAAAAAACATCGTTGCCTATCATGAATCCGGCCATGCGGTAGTCGGGCATTATCTCGAGAACGCGGATCCTATACATAAAGTCTCGATAGTTCCACGCGGGGTTGCTGCGCTTGGGTATACGCTGCAGACTCCTCTTGAAGACAGATATTTATTGTCGCGTGATGAATTGATCGAGAAACTATGCAGTTTACTTGGCGGACGTGCTGCTGAGGATATTGTTTTCAACCAAATCTCCACCGGCGCATCGAATGACCTTGAGCGTGTCACGGAAATTGCAACGCGTATGGTAACCATGTATGGTATGTCTACAAAGCTGGGCAATATTTCATACATCGAGAATGGACGCGAGAATTTTCTTGGCGGAATTACCATGAAGCCGTATAGCGAAGAAACGGCAAAACTGATAGATTCGGAAGTTAAATTTATCATCGATGCGGCCTACGAAAAAACTCGAAACCTGTTAATCGAGAAGCGCGACAAATTGGAATCATTAACAAAAAAATTACTGGAAAAGGAAGTTCTGGATAAGAAGGAAATCGAGGAGATTCTTGGTTCAAAGAACGCCTTGGATGTAAATGATAACGGCCAGAATGGAAAATCAACCGAGTCTCAGGAGAAAAAAGTCGTCGAAGAGATTGTTATTGACGCGGAAATGAAATAAATAAAACCATGAAAATTCTCATAAGCGACGAGGTTTCACCTGCTTGTGTTGGAAAACTGAGCAGCCAATTTGAAGTTGATTATAAAACCGGCTTGTCACCAGCTGAATTAGCAAATATCATATCTGAATATGACGCTTGGATCGTTCGAAGTGCAAGTAAAGCAACAGCATCACTCATTCATGCAGCGGGCCGACTGAAGATCATAGGCCGTGCCGGAGCGGGTGTTGATAATATCGATGTAGAGGCCGCAACCCAAAAAGGCATTGTCGTAATGAATACGCCTGGCGGAAACACCGTTTCAACAGCGGAACACACTATTGCGATGATCATGGCGTTATCTCGAAATATCCCGCAGGCAAACGACAGTGTTAAAGGCGGTGAATGGAAAAAAAGTAAATTCACAGGCTCTGAACTGTTTGAAAAGACTTTAGGCATTCTCGGAATAGGAAAAGTCGGACGTGAAGTTGCACTCAGAATGAAATCATTTGGTATGGCTATTGTCGGATATGACCCGGTTCTAAACCCAAGCGAAGCGGCGAAAATAGGGGTTGAACTTGTTTCACTTGAAAATTTATTGGCACGCTCCGATTTCATTACAATTCACACACCGCTTAATAAAGCTACCGAAAATATTTTGAACAAGAACACATTGCAAATGTGCAAAGACGGCGTTCGAATTGTTAATTGCGCACGCGGCGGGATCATAAATGAAGAGGCGCTTTTTGATTTTTTAAAGTCCGGAAAGGTTGCAGGAGTTGCCTTGGATGTTTTCAATTCCGAACCGCCCGGTAACAATCCGCTATTACAATTACCCAACGTTATTGTTACGCCGCATTTAGGTGCATCAACAGAAGAAGCACAGGAAAAAGTAGCTATACAAATCGCAGAGCAGATCATCGACGCTTTTTCAGGCAAAACAATTCGCGGGGCTGTGAATATGATGCCCTTAGATCAGTCGGTTATTATAAAAAGCTCTGCTTATCTGAATCTCGCAAATAAATTAGGAAGTTTTACTTCGCAGGCTTTTGACGGGCCTTTTACAAAAATAAATGTATGTTACTTTGGCGACGTCCTTGACCATCCGACCGAGTTGATGACGACAAGCTTCTTGACCGGATTGCTTGATAACGTTATAGAGAACGTCAATATGGTTAGCGCTCCGGTAATTGCAAAAAACCAAGGCATTGCCGTAAGTGAAACACGTAGCACAGAACATCAGGATTTTACGCATCTCATCACAATTGAAATCGTGGCTAATGGGAATATTCATACAGTGTCTGGCGCCCTCTATGGAAAAAACGACCCTCGATTAGTTGCGATCAATGAGTTTATGTTTGACTCGAAGTTGAACGGTTTTCTTTTAAAAATTTCTAATGATGACAGGCCCGGGATGATTGGGAAGCTGGGAACGGTTTTGGGTAATCACAAGATCAATATTGCGCAAATGTCGTTAGGCCGAAAAGGCATCGGCGGGAAAGCGATGACCGTGTTAAATCTTGACCAGGGAATTCCGATTGAAGTCGAGAATGAATTACTGAAGAACGGATTTGCCGATGTGCGTTTCATCAGTTTAAACAATGTATTGCAGCCGTTTAGTCTCCAAAGAACGAATGCATGACTTCGTGGAATAGGTATTCACTCTTATTTGCTGTCTGCCTTGTATGTATCGCTCCCGTCGCGTGGATGATAGGCGTGTCATTGGTTGAATATCCAGAAAAAAATTTTTCTTTTGGAAATTATGTTGAAGTTTGGAATTCAGGATTATTTGGGCGATATTTCTTTAATAGTTTAATTGTCTCGATAGCTGTTACGGCGGGTAATATTGTTTTTTGTTCGATGGCAGGCTATTTCTTTGCAAGACAGAATTTTCGCTATAAAAATGTACTTTTTATTACGGTTCTTTTGACTTTAATTATCCCCGGACAGATAGTCATGGTTCCTCTCTACATGTTGATGAATCATTTTAATTGGCTCGATACCTATTGGGCACTCATTATTCCTTGGGTCGTAAATCCGTTCGGAATATTCCTGATGAAACAATATTTTGAAAAATTACCTGTTTCTGTAGAAGAGTCGGCGCGCATGGACGGGGCTGCTGAAATGACCATATTATTTCGTATCATCATGCCGATGGCAAAGCCTGCATTAGCGGTTTTAGGAATTTACATTTTTGTGAATAATTGGAATCAGTTTTTGTTTCCGTTTCTTTTTACAGATTCTGATGTTATGAGAACTTTGCCCGTCGGTTTGGCTTTTTTCAGCGGTTACCAGGATATTGACACGCCGCACCTAATGGCAGGAGCCGGTATTTCGTCTATTCCGATGATCATTATTTTTCTTTTATTTCAAAAACAAATAATATCCGGGCTCACCAGCGGAGCTTTGAAAGAATAACATTTATATACGCTACACTCCATGCGAATTGCCGTCATTTCCGACATTCACGCTAATTTAGAAGCCTTAACCAAAGCGCTTAACGTGATCGATGATCAAAAACCAGACGAGATCATTTGTCTGGGAGACGTCGTAGGTTATGGACCTGATCCTGATCAGTGTATAGATATTGTTCGAAAGCGCTCTAATATTATACTCATGGGAAATCACGATTATGCTGTAACCCATACTGAGGCAACAGAAAATTTTAACCCTATTGCCAAAGAAGCCGTGCTATGGACCCGCGAGCAGATCAGTGAAGATAATTTAAACTTTCTCTCGCTCCTGCCATATACGCACAAGCTAAATGATATCTATTTTGTTCACTCGACTCCCCAGGAGCCTGAAGAATGGCATTATGTTTTTACTTGGAATGATGCCATGACGCAATTCGATCATTTTGAAGAAAAAGTTTGCTTCATCGGCCATTCTCACGTACCGCAGATATACTACCACGACACAAGTACTACCATGTCGTTTTCACTGAGTAAAGAAACCAAATATTTGATCAATGTCGGAAGTATTGGACAACCCAGAGATGGCAATCCGCGTCTAAGCTTCGGCATTTTTGATACGAATAAATGGTATTACCAGCCCTATCGCTCTGAATACGATACGGAAGCGACAGCTCAAAAAATAAGAGAAAGGGGACTGCCTCCATTTTTAGCTGATCGTTTAATAAAAGGAAGATAAGAGCTAGATATATTTAAATCTAATAATAAGATAAAATAGACTTGGATACTTAATTTAACTGTGTGAATAGATGAAGGAGCCGCATTAACCAATGATTTCAGCTGTATTAAGAGCCGTTTTAGGTAATAAACATGAACGCGATGTAAAAAAAATATCGCCTATCGTTGAAGAAATAAATCGTTACGATGCTTTATACGACGCTTTGAGTACTGAGCAGCTTGCCGAGAAAACCGGTGAATTCAAAGACAGAATCAAAGAACTTACTAAAGATGAAGCTGCCGCCGTTCAGGAAATCAAAGAGAAGATATATTCAAGTTCCGATCACAATCTTGCAAAAGCATTGGTGGATGAACTAAAAAGCGCTGAAAAACGGCTGTTTGACATGCAGCAAGCGGCCTTAGATGATATACTACCGGAGGCCTTTGCCAATGTTAAACAGGCCTGTAAACGCCTGAAGGGGAGCTCCTATATAGTGTGCGGACGACAAGTAACATGGGACATGGTTCCTTATGATGTACAGCTGATCGGCGGAATTGTTCTACATCAAGGAAAAATTGCAGAGATGGCAACAGGCGAAGGAAAGACATTGGTTGCAGTGGCGTCAATTTACCTCAATGCATTAGCTGGGCGGGGCGTACATCTGGTAACCGTAAACGATTATCTGGCTTTACGCGACAAAGAGTGGATGGGAAAAGTCTATGAATTTCTCGGCCTAACTATCGGTGTGATTCTTAATGACATGAATCCTGCGCAACGGAGAGAGGCATATAATTGTGACATCACCTACGGTACCAACAATGAGTTTGGATTTGATTATTTACGCGACAATATGGCAACGTCACCGGACGATGTGGTACAGGTACGCGGACATTATTATGCGATCGTAGATGAGGTAGATTCGGTTTTGGTCGATGAAGCGCGAACACCCTTGATTATCAGCGGAGCAGTGGATACACCTACAAATCAAAAATATGAAGAAAGTAACCCGCTCGTAAAGAAGCTGCTCGACATGCAAACCCGATTGGTTAATCAGCTCGTAGCAGACGGTGATCAGGCGCTTAAGAATGGTGATAATGTAGAAGCAGGAATTAAATTGCTCACAGCATTGCGTGGCGCGCCAAAGAACAAAAGGTTAATGAAAGCCATGACGCAGGAGGGTGTCGCGCAACTCATACAGGCGACTGAGAATAATTATTTACGCGATAAAAAAATTCATGAAATTGATGAAGAACTTTATTTTGCGATCGACGAGAAGAGTCACGCGATAGATCTGACTGAAAAAGGCCGAAATACCATGTCGCCGACAAACCCGGAGATGTTTATTATTCCGGATCTTTCAGATGAGATCATAAAGATTGACACGAATCACGACCTCAGTGAACGTGACCGCGCGGTTAAGAAAGATGAATTAGGGAAGTTATTTGCGGAACGCAGTGACCGAATACACAGTATTGAAAAATTGCTATTGGCGTATTCGTTGTACGAAAAAGATATTGAATACGTTGTGCAGGACGGCAAAGTACAAATCGTAGACGAATTTACAGGACGTATTCTACATGGACGCCGGTACAGCGACGGCTTACACCAGGCGATCGAGGCTAAAGAAGGAGTCAAAGTAGAACGCGACACACAAACGCTTGCTACTATTACGCTTCAAAATTATTTTCGACTGTATAAAAAATTGGCCGGTATGACCGGCACCGCAGTAACGGAAGCGACCGAATTATTCGAAATATATAAACTAGACGTGACGGTAGTACCTACGAACCGCCCGATAGTTCGAAGCGACTACGAAGACCAGATCTATAGAACAAAACGCGAGAAATACAATGCGGTGGTTGATCTTATCGGTGAAAACCAAAAATCAGACAAACCAACGCTTGTAGGAACAACCTCCGTGGAAGTATCAGAAACAATTAGCCGAATGCTTACACGAAAAGGCGTAAAACACGAAGTTCTCAACGCAAAACAAAATCAACGCGAAGCAGAAATTGTATCAAATGCCGGTCAAAAAGGCGCGGTGACTATTGCAACGAACATGGCCGGACGCGGAACGGATATCAAGCTTGGATCAGGCGTTCAGGCCGCAGGCGGACTTCAGATCATCGGCACGGAACGTCATGAATCGCGACGCATTGACTTACAGCTGCGAGGGCGAAGCGGCCGACAGGGTGATCCGGGAGCATCGGTGTTTTTTATATCGCTTGAAGATGATCTGATGCGCTTGTTTGGATCGGATCGTATTGCCCGCGTAATGGATAGATTAGGCGCAGAGGAAGGGGAAGTTATTTCTCATCGTTGGATCACCAAAGCTGTGGAACGCGCGCAGAAACGAGTAGAAGCGCGCAACTTTAGTATCCGAAAAAGATTGTTAGAATATGACGACGTGATGAATCAGCAACGTGAGATCATTTACAGCCGTCGGAGACGAGCCTTGTTAAATGAGAATGTTAAGAATGAATTTTTGGATGTTCTGGACGAATTTATTGAAATGGTGAATGAAAGGCATGTTGGAGATCGGCCGCATTCTGAAGATTGGGATATTGCTGGTCTGACAGATTATTTAATGAGAACCTGCGGTATTGCGCTTAATAATGACGAATTATTTAGCCTAAGGCTAGAAGAATTTAGCGACTATTTACGGAAGCACCTCATGGAACGCTATGGGGCAAGAGAAACAGTTTGGACGTCAGAAAATATGCGCCGAATAGAGCGTATCGCATTACTGAAGACTATTGATGAACGTTGGAAAGAACATCTGCGCGAAATGGAGGAATTCAAGGAAGGTATCCATTTACGGGGATACGGACAAAAAGATCCTTTGATCGAATATAAGAAAGAAGGATTTGATATGTTCATGCAACTCCTTGACCGTATTACCTCTGAAATAGTTGAATTCGTGTTCCGGGCTGAACCTGCCGAAGAAATGGAAAAACAAATGATCAAACGCGCACGGGCCTTACGTACGGTTCATGCATCCACTGATGGCATGGGTTTTTCCGGAGCATCTGAAAGGCAAGGAGAGGAACAGCCTGCAAAAGTTAGCCACACGCCGGTCAGGGCAGAGCAAAAAGTTGGCCGCAATGACCCATGCCCGTGCGGAAGCGGAAAGAAATTTAAACATTGTCACGGAAAATAAGGCGAGGAAGTATAATGCTTGTGACGCAAACAAATTTTGAAAATATTCCGCTCATGCGTCGCGGAAAAGTACGTGATGTGTACGACCTGGATAATTATCTGCTAATTGTTGTCACCGATCGTATATCAGCGTTCGACGTTATTATGCCCAACGCAATACCACGCAAAGGGGAGGTGTTGAATCAAATTTCCGCTTTTTGGTTTGGTCAGACCAATGGAATAATACGAAATCACGTTGTATCCACAGATGTTAAAACATTTCCAGATATATGTAAGCCCTATGATTCGGTACTCGAAAAACGCAGTATGCTGGTTCATAAATCACAAGCTCTGCCTATTGAATGTATTGTTCGTGGATATGTGTCTGGATCCGGTTGGAAGGAGTACTTGAAAACAGGTTCAATCTGCGGAATCAAATTACCCAGTGGATTAAAAGAATCGGATAAACTTCCTGAGCCCATTTTTACGCCATCGACGAAAGCCGAGGAAGGGCATGATCAGAATATTTCATTTGAAAAAGTAAAAAATATTATCGGAACTGGCGTTGCCCATAAGATTAAAGAAACCTGTATTCAGATGTATTCACACGCACAAAAGTTAGCGTCGGAGAAGGGAATTATTATTGCAGATACAAAAATGGAGTTTGGGCTTATCGACGATGAGTTAATCCTAATTGATGAATTGTTGACGCCGGATTCATCGCGATTCTGGCCGGCGGATCAATACAAACCCGGCGGGAGTCAACCGAGTTATGATAAGCAATTTTTACGTGATTATTTGATTTCAATTAAATGGGATAATAATACGCCAGCACCTGTATTGCCTGAGAACATCA
Source organism: bacterium (assembly GCA_008933615.1). Lineage (NCBI taxonomy): Bacteria > bacterium. The sequence continues at coordinate 101,211 of WBUR01000002.1, forward strand.
TTATGAAAACGAGTGAAAAGTATTTAGAAGCTTTGCGATTGTTCACAAGGCTTGAATAGTTCGTCTCTTAATTACCTCCAATGATTATTTCTCGCCGGCCATTTTTAACAACTCATACCACATCGCTTCCGGAACCGGTATAACTGAAAGCCGCGATTGTCTTACCAGCTTTAATTCAGACAACTTAGGATTAGCTTTAATTTCGGACAATGTCACTGGCTTCTTTAATCTGTATTTAGGAATAAGATCAATCACAGCGAACTTTGCTTCTTTCAACTTTGGATCTGGATACGGCTCAGAAATAATTTCGGCTAAACCGACGATACATTTCCCCTCATTACTATGGTAAATCATAGCCAAATCTTTCTTTTTCATCGAACGAATATGTAGCAAGGCCTGTGGATTACGTATTCCGTCCCATGTTGCCTTCTTGTCCTTAACTAAATTGTCAAATGAATATGTGGTCGGTTCTGATTTTAAAATCCAATACGACATACAAATCCTCCTTATTACACATTATCAAATAGATTAGGCGCTTTAATTCTGAAATCAATCGTAAAAGTTGTTCCAAGATTTTCAATGCTGTCAACTTCAATTTGTCCTTTGTGTTCCTCAATAATTGATTTAACTATGGCAAGGCCGAGGCCCATACTCGACGTTTTTGTCGAAAAATGCGGCTCGAAAATTCTAACAAGGTTTTCTTTTGGAATACCGTGTCCGTTATCTGAAATAATCAGCCGTATCGTCGTTTCAGACGACCGGGTACATATGGTTATTTGAGAATCCGGCTTTCCGCCAGTTGCAGAGAGTGAATTATCTACCAGATTAATAATAATACGTTTAACGGCTTCGGCATCTAATTCTGCGGTCGGCAAATCGTCCTGTAACAATAATTTAAACCTAACATTTGCATAGAACGCAACGACATCTTTTATGATCTGGTTCAACTGTGTAGGTTTATACGACATGCTCGGCATTCGTGCAAATTCTGAAAATTCATTAGTTAGATTTCTCAAGCTCTGAATTTCTTCATCCACGATTTCATAACACTCCTCGAGAATTTTTTTGTATTTGGGATCGTTGCCTTTGTATGAGTCTTTTATCTGCTGAACAGTAAGTTGGATAGGCGTCAAAGGGTTTTTTATTTCATGTGCTAAACGCTGGGCAATTTCACGCCATGCCGACATCTTTTCAAGGTAGAGTACGCGGTCTTGTTCCTGCTTAATGTTTTGTACCATCTGATTGAAGGAGACCATTAGCTGGCCGATCTCGTCGTTTCTCGGTTTTATATTGATCTGATAATCGAGGTTCCCCTTGGATATTTGTTCCGTACCGAGCGCTAAGTTCTTGATAGGGTGCGTCATTACTGCAGAAAAAAATACGCTCAATCCGATTGATAAACAAATTATGATGAAGTAGATAGATAAAAACGCATAAAAGAAACTGGCTTTTATATTTTCACTTTCTACATTAAATGTCTTATACAATTGTAATGCTGTAAGAACACTCTCAGTTTTTCCATAAAACCCAGGAGTAATTACGAACACACTGAGAATAACGCCACGCTGCTGATTAGGTAACGATACGGGAATGCCTGTAACGAGCAAATGTTCAGCTTCACGATAATCGACAGATTCAGAATTAGTTAAAAGCCGGTCACGGGCAAATAGTGTATCTTTTAGGCCGTTCACTATATCTCTGCGTTCGTACACGGTACTAAGAAATATTTGTTGCAGTGAATTATCGTAAATAGCTACTCCATCGAGTTTATTTGACTCCAAAAGTTTCAGGTTTACCAAGTCATTAAGGTCATTTGCGTTTAATTGTCGCGAAATGTATTTTCTCAACAGGGCCAGCACCATCGGATTTTCAATAAATTGCCTGGTATTCTTCAGGCTGGTTTTTTTTTCGTTTTGAATAAGAGAACGAGAAATATCTACTGCATCCTCTAAAGCCGTCTCGATACGATTATTGAGTCTAAGACTAAATAGCTTATCAATCATGTTCTGGAAAAGGTAAGAGAGAGGAATAGCCGGTAAAATCGCAATGATTCCTATACCTGCAATGAGTTTGTATTTGATCTTATTAAGACGCATACCTCAATTCGGTTTCAATTCACTTAACTTAAATTTGTCGGAATGATACCAATGGTCATCCGGTTCTGATTTTCCGAAAAAAAAGTTTATAATAGCTCCAAGAGAGAATTTCTTGTTAGACGACGCTTGACTGATCGAATCTATAAGACTGCCTGATCGTTCATTGTAAACATGAATCTTCATTGATATATAAAAACTTTGATCCTTTTCCAGTAGAGGCAATTTCGAGACGGGAATACCCCTTATTAGGTTTAGACGGTTTTTTAATGAATCTAAGTTAGGGATTTGCTCCTTGATGCCTGATTGTTTTAAAGTAAACATCTCATCCCAAACATCATAATATAGAATGATCTCCGTTTCATTGCTCATGACCTGGTTCTTGTCAACACCCCGTAGTTTTGCAGGTATGACGATGTGAAGCGGTATGCCGCTCAAGAGGACAGAATGGGTCTTTGAGTTGAATAGATCGTTGACGACAACATCGCATTTCAATTCATTCGAGTCTTGATATGGGATAATCTGTGTAATCTCAATTCCAGGTATCAAAAAGTTAAACAAAAAAACAATGAAGATACTAAATTGACGTGTTGACGAATGGGGTATCATAGGTTTATCGATGCCGGCTTACGTTTACTTTAGGACACACATTGGTAACAGGACAAGTCGAACAGATTGGTGATACGGGTTTACATTGATTTTGGCCAAATGTTACAAGCAGATCATTATAACTGAGCCAATATCTAGTTGGTAATTTTTGTCTCAATTTCAGCTCGCTTTCGTCTGGCGTTTTAGTTGTAATATATCCGAAACGATTCGAAATCCTGTGCACGTGTGTATCAACACACATGGCCGGTATTCCAAAACCGAGGATCTGCACTAAATTTGCTGTTTTTCGGCCAACACCCTTAAACTTAAGCAATTCATTAAGCTCCTTCGGAACAATCCCATCGTACTCTTTGATAAGTCTTCGGCAAATCTCCAAAATATGAGTTGATTTATTTCTATAGAAAGCTACGGGGTAAATGAGTTTTTCAAGTTGCTTTTGGCTCAGAAGCATCAAAGATTCGGGTGTGTCGGCTATTTTAAACAGCCGGATGCTGGCTTCCAGTGTTACAGCATCTTTAGTTCGTAAACTCAATATAGTGGCGATTAAAACATGAAAAGGTGAGGAAGATCCGGTCGCAATCATGCTAACAGAGGGCAATACGTTTTTCCTCATTTTTTTTTCTATTCTGTTTAAGATTGGTCCAATATTTTTATTGGTAATCATTTTGAAACCAGTATTGTGGATACGAAAATGGTATTGAAAAACGAATTTGAAACGATATATTGGTCAATTAAAATAGAGAATTTTTTGCGATAACACAAGAAATTGATTAAACTAACTATTGTTATTGTGGGCTAAGTTTTATTATTTTACTAAAAGTTTGTATTACATTTGATCGATAAGAAACTAATATTGTACACTCAATTTATTGACAAGACAACAATTCAACTCCGTACGTTTTGGCAACACTTTCTTCCGATTACTCAATTAATAAGTCATTAACATAATCACCTGTGAACTTGACTGAATATAATATGTCTTCCAAGCCTTGGATGAGATATCAAAAACATTCCAGTTTAAGAAAAAATATCTTAGCAGGTTGTTTTTTGTTATTAGGCTGGCTTATTGCAGCAACCGCAATTAACAACGCATATCTTATTGAAAGATTGGTATGGAATTCGAAAGTTGGCCCGGTTGACATAGGCGGTAGAACGATTTCAGAAGCACGTATGATGATAAATGACTATATGAAAGAATTCAAAAGCCTTGAAGTTACCTTAAAAAGCAACGAGGGAAATTACACTATAATAAACGAAGAGATTCAGCCTCAGTTTGATTTGGATGCCGTATTGCATGATGCTTATGAGATCGGCCACAAACAAAATTTTATTGATAACCAGAAAGCCCGCATTTTTTCCATGTTAAAAACGACGACAGTTTATTTGGAAAACTGGTTTGATGAAGCGAATTTCGTATTAACTATAATTGACCGTATTCCAAAATTACGAAACAATAAAGTGCTAGACGCCTCAGTAGTTCTGAGTGGAAAAGAGTTTATCGCCATTCCTGGGCAGGAAGGATACGGTTTTAATGACGAGGCAGCGGTTGAGCAATATCACAATATTCTTGCCGCATTAAAGCCGGAACCAATTGTTATCAATATAGCGCAAAAGTCTCCCGACATCACGCTGGACATGGCGCAATTCGCAAAACGCCGCGCAAATCAGCTTGTCCACCGCAGGTTGGTGATGATTTACAGTTACGATGGATACAACTTCGATGAATGGAAGATCGATAATTACGAGAGAAGAAACTGGATTGAATTTCGAAAAATAGCTGAGTTTGGAAATTATTCATTATATCCGATCCTTAATTCAGATAAATTGAGAAATGATCTGAATAAACGCATCGCCCCTTATATGTATCGGGCAAAAGAAGATATTACAATCACAAATGAAGGCGGCAAAATTCATGTCGAAGGCGTCGCAAAGGATGGGTATTATTTGGACGTTCCTAAAACGATCATTGCCATTAATAACACGATAATAGCCAACGAACTCGACACATCGGGTCATTATGCAGTACCCCTTGTAGTTGCACATCTGTTGGGGGGGGTTGCTAATCCAAATAATGAATTCGGTGTGTCTGATGTATTAGCAACAGGCGTAACCGATTTTTTTGGATCACCTGAAAACAGAAAATTTAACATCAACCATGCGTCGCAAACGTTTCAAAATGTTGTCATTGAGCCCGGCAAGAAATTTTCTTTTTTAAAACAAATGGGTAAAGTAGACAGCACGACTGGATATGAGAAAGAGCTTGTTATTATAAATGGAGACAGCACGGAGCCGCAGTACGGCGGTGGCATGTGTCAGGTATCCAGCACGCTTTTTCGTACGGTATTCTTTTCCGGCTTAAAAATTCTGAAACGAGCAAATCATTCATTTGAAGTGAAATATTATTTACCATCCGGACTTGACGCAACTGTGGCCGATTTTGGTCCTGATCTGGTATTTGAAAATGATACTAAAAATATAGTCCTAATGCAAAATTTGGTAGATCTGAAGAGAACCAAGATGTATTTCAAATTATTTGGCAAGAACGATGGAAGAAGATTGCGTTTCGATGGGCCAATTCAGGACGGTCCTGTTGGAGAAAAAAATGAACATTATCGGGTCACATGGTACCGATATGTAGAGTTTGCAGATGGAAATGAGAAAAATGACAAGTTCATTTCAGTATACCGAAATAAAGATCTGGTAAAGAAACACCAACCGGAGAATTTACTTGAGAAAAAGGACAGCATTTTCGTTCCGGTATCGCTGGATACCACTATTTTTAACATAAAGTCAGCGTCTCCTGTTGACTCCACTAACAACCCCCATCCCTGATTTTCATTGCGACCTGCTTGTGTACTTTTGAAAACGCATGCATTTCGAGTTCGTCTATTTTAACCCACTTTGCAGTCGATTTATTCAATCTTCCACTTAAGTATGAACAACAAAAAAAATGAATTGTAACGCTATAGTGAGAATAATGGTGTTTGATTGAAATAAAAGGTTTGATTATTTTAGCGCTAATCCCCACTTTACTTTTTAATTCTCTAACACATGCGGCATCCAGGGATTCATTTCTTTCCTTCTTGCCACCTGGAAATTCCCAGAGACCTCCCAATATAACATTCTCAGGACGTTTAGAAATCAAAACAGTATTTCTATTCCTTACGATTCCAGCGGCGATATGGACATGGGCGTTCCTTATCTTTTTTGTCTTTTTTGGAAGAATTTCGGGATTCGGCATTTCATTATAGGCTCGACAGAACTTTTGGCAGCAACAGATATTACATTTTGGTCTAACTGATTTACATACCGAAGCGCCCATGTCCATCAAGGCTTGTGAGAATGCTGATGCTTTATTCGCCGGTATCAGATTAACAACAGTCTTTTCAATCGTTCTTTTTGTCGCAATCCGGGTTATATCCGATTCAATCTTAAAAAGGCGTGACATGAGTCGAATGACATTTCCATCAATTGCCGGATAGGGAAGGTTGTATGCAATGCTCAATACTGATCCGCACGTATAGGGCCCGAAACCAGGGAGTGTTGCTAATATTTCATACTTGCTTGGAATCTTACTTTTATGTCTCTCTGCTATAATTTTTGCCGCTTCAAGCAAATAGCGCGCTCTTCGATAATATCCCATCCCTTCCCACATTTTCAGGACGTCGTCAAGGTTAGACGAGGCCAACACGTTGATCGATGGAAACTTATCTAAGAAGCGATAATAATATGGAATCACTTGTTCAACGCGTGTTTGTTGAAGCATAATTTCAGAAATCCAAATCTTGTACGGATCATGGGTTTTTCGCCATGGCAGATCGCGTTTGTTATGTTTGTACCAGCTTAGAATAGATTGAACTAAACGCTTCTTAAGTCTCTTTTTCTGATCGGCAGTCAACTTTTGTAATTTAATTTGACGTGACTGAAATAATCCGCAAACAATAATATTGATATTGGAGCGGTATTTATCTATATTTTTTAATTGCCTAATCTAACAAAAATAATATAAAACACAAAATCACAAGGCAGAATAAAATTAAATGATTCTTACTGACCGACAGATTTTAGCTGAAATTGACGCTAAAACAATCGTTATTGAACCCTATCGTAGAGAATGCCTCGGGACGAATAGTTACGATGTCCATCTAGCTAAATATTTAGCAGTCTATAAAGACGACATAATTGACAGCCGAAAGGATAATCCCATTTCGCATCTTGAAATACCGCCTGAAGGTTTTTTGCTTTTGCCAACAAAACTCTATCTAGGTGTCACAGAAGAATACACTGAGACGCTGAAACACGTCCCTTTTCTTGAAGGCAAATCGAGTATTGGTCGGCTCGGTATTGACATTCATGCAACAGCAGGCAAAGGTGACGTTGGGTATTGTAACACGTGGACACTTGAAATTTCTGTGAAGCAGCCTGTAATGGTATATGCCGGGATGCCGATAGGGCAGCTCATATATTTTGAAGTATCCGGAATTACAGAAATCCCGTATAATAAGAAAAGTTCGGCTAAGTATTCAGAGCGAACTGTTAAGCCAGTAGGCTCAAAAATGTTTATGAATTATGACTCAGAAAAAATGAGATGGAAATAGTCGCGTACCCTGCCTAATCTATACCACTTGTTATGAACAACCCGCAAAATATAATTGAAAACATCATATATTTTGAAAGACGCTTCTACGAAATCAATCCGGATGGAAGATTTTTGGAATCATTAGTTGAATTTTGCTATTCATTCAAACCTCTTCTACCGTCCCGTTATTCTATAGCCGTGACGGACACCGATGTGTTTGTTACATCCCTCATCGGTCAAAGTTTAAAATTACCTGTCATCGAGAAACGGAAAATTGATGAATATTTCAAGATTAATCAGGCCATCACGAATAATGAAGTTTTCACACAACAGTCAAATTCATTAGGGTTTGAACTCATTCAAACTACAGTGCCTGTACACGGTATAGACGGCGGTGTCATTGGAACTTTTAATATATTTTACCAACCGGACGACATTCAAAAAGACGCTGACTACAGAAACGAACTTGTGCGCGCGATTGGCATTGGTATGGAGACCGGTGTCATTTGCCGTTATCTAGCTGAAAAAATAAATCAATTGTTATCAGCCGACCATGTATTGATCACGGAATATGACACTATCGAAGAGTGCTTTTTTTCTGCATCTGAATTCACTTTTGACAACACGACGCTCGTTTCTGAAGATTTTGAACGAGAAAAACTCACATACGGTCATTCTATTTATAAAAACATCAAGAATACGGTTCAGTCCTACGTTTACAGTTCAGCTAAATTACCTGACATTCAGAACTCTCCCTTCAGAAACAATACCAGGCAAACGTTTGTTGTGACCCCGATCATATCTAAAGACCAGATTATCGGAACATTAAATGTCGGATTTACACACAATACTGAGTTAAATAAATCAATGATTTATTTGATTGAAGAGCTTGCATGGTACTTATCTATTTGTATGGCCAGGGACAATAATCTTAAAAGTCTTGATCAGATTTCAAAACAACTATCTGTAATTGAAAAAGAGCTCCACACATTTCAGGATACTAATTCAGTGCGAGATCTTAGAAGAGAATTCTTGTCAGACACCCGGGACCAGCTAATCCAGATTATTACAAATGTTGGTATTCTCTGTGATATCGAGAATCAACAATCAGACGCGGCATTGTCACATATTGTAGATCATCTGGATAAAATGACCTACGCGGTAAATCAGCTCCAGAGCCATGATTTTGTTCTTGATCATTCCAGTCACGTTGCAGTTGACATTAAATCCATAATAGATGAGGCGCTCTTCGGAATGGAAGAAAAGGCCGCTATGAATAAAATGCCCGTTAAAAATGTACTTTTTTCCAACCGCATTACTTCATGTGGAATCACTGAACTGAACCGAAATGAATTTGACCGGATATTGAACAACGTATTGTTTGTGTTAATTAATAAATCACAGCTGAACAGTACAATTTATTTTGACAGCCGCGAGAGCGAAAACCGAACGCACATAATGGTGCGAAACTTCCAAGGCGATTTATCCGCAGTCCGGCATCCTGAAGACACACAAAAACATCAAAAAAGATCAGAGCTCGTATTTAGAACAACAAAAATGCTTTTGAGTTTGAATGATATCGAATTCCGATTTGACGTGTTTGCTGATTTTAAGTTTATCTGTGAATTCATTTTCAAGCGGACGGATTCAGCTCGCTTTTTACGAACTGAAGTAGAATTGCAGAATGACATTAAAGTTGAAAACGAGTCTTTTAATATCCTTGTAGTCGATGATGACGATGCGTTGAGCGAACTTATGGTGGATATACTCGAATCACGAAATTTTCAGGTTTCCTGTTGTCACGATGCAACGTCGGCAATTGAAGAATTCAAGAAACATAAATTCGATTTGGTTATTACAGATTTAAGTTTGCCGAAGATTAGCGGGTTAGAACTCGCTTCCAGAGTAAAAGATATGTGCCCCGCAGTGCCTGTTATTATGGTCACAGGGTGGACTTCAGAAGTAGAACAGATAAAAGAAAAGAATCTTAATATTGATTTTATTTTATCAAAGCCCTTCAATTTGATTGATCTAATGGGCATGGTCGAGGGAGCATTAAAACTGCTCAAACCAATAGAGGTCTAATGAAAAACATTCAACCATTGCTCATTGTTGATGATGAAATACGCGTTTTAGACGTGCTCGTTAAGACATTTGAATCAGATTATAAAACACTTTCTGCGAATAATGGATTTGAGGCACTGGAAATATTAAAACAATCGCCGGTAAAGGTCATAATTACCGATGAGCGTATGCCAAAAATGAACGGCATGGCGTTTTTAAGACAGGCTAGGCTTATTCTTCCTAACACAGTCAATATCATCCTTACGGCATATACAGATCTGTCCGTTGCCATAGACGCTATTAATAGCGGTATTGTTTACCGATACCTCGTAAAACCATGGGATACGGATGAATTACGAATTACTATAAGACAGGCTTTTGAACGATTCGATTTGCTGAATGATAATAAAAATCTGACGGAAGAATTACTGAGGAAAAATCACGAACTAGAGCAGAATATACGCGAATTAAAAGAAACTCAGGATAAACTCTTGCGGACCGAAAAGCTGGCAGTTGTCGGTCAATTAACGGCGAGCATAGGCCATGAATTACGCAACCCGCTTTCACGGATCAAAACTGCAGCCGCTTTGATGAAAAATGAAATTAAGGACGGAAATAAAGAAACCGCTGAACTGCTGAAGATAGTTGACAATGAAGTAATGGTATCCACGAAGATCATAAACGATTTACTTGATTTTTCTAGGGAACGGAAACCAAGTTTAAAACCCTGCGACCTTAATGAAATCGTAACCGGGACGCTAAATCGACTCAGATTCCCGGATTACATACATGTTGAACAACAATTGGATGAAACCATTCCAGAGCTGTATCTTGATGATGGCCAGATTCAGCAGATATTAGTTAATTTGATTTTAAATTCAATACAATCCATTGACGATTCCGGTAAAATATATATTAAAACCATCCTGAATAAGGAATTTGTTGATCTAACAATCAAAGATACCGGTTGCGGCATCCCCCAAAGTGACCTTGATAAGATGTTTGAGCCTTTGTTTACCACAAAACCTAAAGGAATCGGTCTTGGTATGTCCATCGTAAAAATGTTACTCGAAAGCCATGGGGGTACTATTCAAGTTCAAAGCCGAGAAAATATCGGGACTACCATCACGATAAAACTACCACTCAAACCTAATCTATTGGAGAAATGATGCAGCATTCTATCGATGAACAACTTCTCATAATTCGACGCGGAATAGTTGATATCATACCAGAAGATGAACTTATTAGGAAGCTGGAGCGGGCAATAAAAGAGAATAAGCCACTCAAAATTAAATTGGGTTGTGACCCGTCGCGGCCGGATTTGCACATTGGCCACTCAGTCGTTCTTCGGAAATTAAGACAATTCCAGGATATTGGACATGAAGCAATATTGGTGATCGGAGACTTTACAGGTATGATAGGGGATCCGACTGGCAAGAACAAAACCCGCCCTTCTTTGTCACTAGAAGAAACTCGGCATAATGGCAAAAGTTATTTTGAACAAGCTTCTAAGATTCTGGATCCTGTAAAAACTAGAATTGTTTATAATTCAGAATGGCTGGCTCCGATGGCCTTTGCAGACGTAGTGAAGATGGCAAGTATGTATACCGTTGCCCGAATGCTAGAGCGTGATGATTTTCAGAACCGCTATAGAAATAATGAACCAATCAGCGTACATGAATTTTTGTACCCCCTCGCTCAGGCGATGGATTCAGTTGCACTTGCATCTGACGTGGAGTTGGGGGGGACTGACCAACGATTTAATTTGCTGGTTGGAAGAGACATACAAAAAGAATACGGCCAAGAACCACAGGTCATCATTACTATGCCCTTACTCGAAGGAACCGATGGGGTTCAAAAAATGAGTAAATCACTTAACAACTATGTCGGTATTGACGATGTCCCGAAAGAAATGTTCGGAAGAATCATGTCTATACCGGACTCATTAATCTATAAATACTTTGAGTTAACGACAAACGTTTCCATTTTGGAATTAGAATCAATAAAAAGGGATCTAGAAAACAAATCTGTGAACCCCTCGCTTCTAAAACGAAAATTGGCAATGGAAATTATTGCACTGTATCATGATAAATCATCTGCCGAAAAAGCTGAAGAGGAATTTGATCTTATATTCAAAAAGAAAGATATTCCGGAAGATATTCCGATTTTTAACGTGTCGATAAATGAAATGACAATTGTAAAGTTGCTAACAGAAACGAAACTGGTTGATTCTGGAAATGAGGCCCGAAGACAGATACTACAAGGCGCAGTCAGTCTTAACGGCCAAAAAATCATGGATGACAAACTAAATGTGAAACTGGATGGCGATCTGATTCTAAAGGTAGGTAAAAGAAAATTTCTAAAAATTGTCCGTACAAAATAAACGTTATTCTACTGCCGGGATATCCGAAATTTCATCATCATCATCTACTCTCTTAAAATGATCAATAATTGCGCGCAGCAAACCGCTGAAGATAAACATCATCATTCCCGGAAATATTATTTTTGACGGAAATATCGCAAAAAGGGGAAGAATTACGATCATCAAAATGATTTTAATCGCGTCTTGAGGCCTCTTAAATGAAAAATTAGGCATAGCTTCGTATCGTATTTTACTGACCATCAACAAAGATACAAGTATGGTCAAGCCAGTAAGTATTTCAGGATGTTTGAATCCGCCAAATATGGATTTTTCGAATACAACAAAACCTACAAGTGAAATGGCAGATGAGGGAATGGGCAACCCCTTGAAAAAATTGTCCTTTTCAGCAAGGTCAGTAGCCTGCGTATTAAAACGCGCAAGCCGAATTCCCCCGAAAACGAGCGGTAAGAAGCTGAGAAATATTCCAAAAAAACCCCAAGACGAAAAATAAGACTGGTAAATTAGAATTGCCGGGGCAAAACCAAAACTGGATATATCAGCTAAAGAATCAAGCTCTACGCCGAATTCAGAACTTGACTTAACCAGACGCGCAACTTTTCCGTCAAGGACGTCCATGACAGCCGCAACAAGGATCAACCAAGCTGCCGACACATAGTCTCCATTTATTGAGTATACCACTGACAAGAATCCTGCAAAAAGATTCAATGCCGTCACTAAAGAAGGGAGGTGTCTTTTTGGTAATTGTCTCAAAAAAGTTTCTCCATTTTGTCGTGGTACATTCTAACGAATGACTCCGATAATGGTTTCCCCGCCGGCTACTTTGTCGCCAACCCTGATTTTTATGTCAACGTTTTTTTGCATAATCACATCAACGCGCGACCCGAACTTAATGATTCCGCATCGGACACCTGTAACCACATTGTCTTTTTCTTTTGGATCGAACACGATTCGGCGCGCCAATAATCCGGCTATTTGTTTGAACAGTAGCTTACCTTTAACCATTTCGATGCCAATAACCGTCTGTTCATTTTTTACCGATGCATCATGATTAAAGGCAGCCAAAAAAGTGCCATGCATGTAACGAAAATATTTGATAACCCCGCTGATCGGAATTCGATTTACGTGAACATTGAAAACCGACAGAAATATACTGACCTGCACAGCATCTGATTTTAAAAACTGATCTTCGTATACATCCTTGATCAACACTACTTTCCCATCGGCTGGAGAAACTATAAGATTATCGCCCAATGGAATATTACGCTCAGGATCACGGAAAAAATAGATAACTAAAAATTCAATAAATAATAATGGAGCAAGCAACCAGTAGAGAACCGGATTACCAAAAAAAATAAGTAAAATTATAACACACGAAACAAAAATATTAACCAAAACAATCGTGAGTGTCCCTTCTTTTGATATTTTCAAGATTTGATACTCCATGTTGAAAGATTAAATACGTCATTAATTTAGCCTACCAAATTCAGTTTCTCGTCTTTGGCGCGCGGATGCAAAATTCGCTGTTTCACTTCATTGTATATTTTGCCTATTTGGTTCTCTTTGCTGTGCGCGATCTCTTTTTCTAACCTTGAATTATCAACGTTATCCCAAATCCGGCAGGTATCAAGCGTAATTTCATCGCCAAGGTAAATCTTACCTTTGGATCGGCCAAATTCTAATTTTAGATCTACTAGTTGATAATTTCGGCGCTCAAAAAAGTTTTTCATCACAGCATTTACTTTGGCAGAGAGCCGCTGGATCATCCTGATTTCGTCTTGATTAGCAGACCCAAAGACATACAGATGGTATTCATTAACCATCGGGTTTCCCATTTTTTCATTCTTGAAATAAAACTCAATAATGGGAGCGGGGAGCACCTGACCTTCATCCATTCTGAAATTTTTTGCAAAAGTTCCTGCAGAAACGTTGCGAACGATAACACTGATTGGAACCATTTCCAATTTACGGACTACAAGCCATTTTTCATTGAGCTTCCCAATATAATGAGTCGGGATATGATAGCTATCGAGAAACTGAAATATATATGAAGATATTTCTGTATTGGTTTGACCCTTGCCTCTTACTTTTTTAGTTTTCTTGCTGTCAATAGCAACAACCTCATTCTTGAATTCCATAAACAAGTAATCGGGGTTGCTGGTGCTGAAAAGTTTTTTCATACTGCCGTCATAGAACAGCTGCTCTTTTTCCAATTTCTTTATGTTGACTTCCAAGGTAGCCTCCTGCAATGCCTTAATAACGTTTAGTTCATTTTATTCCGGATCGTTCAAACAGATAATCAATGTGTTGTAAACTTCGGGACATATCAAAACACTCATTAATATCTTGTTCACTTAACAGTTTTCTCACAATCTCATTCTTGGAAATAACTTCCTTGAAGTCGCTTTTTTCAGATTGCCACACTTCCATTGCACTTTCTTGAACAACTTTATAAGCCGCTTCTCGACGCATACCTTTGTTCGCAAGCGCCAACAGAATGGGTTGGCTGAATATTAATCCGCGGGTCTTATTAATATTTTTTAGCATATGGTCAGGATAAATAAGAAGACGTTCGATGACATGCGTAAATTGGGTTAGCATGTAATCCAGTAAAATAGTACTGTCCGGCAATATGACACGTTCAACCGAGGAGTGCGTAATATCTCTTTCATGCCAAAGGGCAACGTTCTCTAACGCAGCCATGGCATTCGACCTTAAAAGCCGGGCTAATCCGGTTACTCGCTCACATGTGATTGGGTTTCGCTTGTGCGGCATCGCGGACGAACCCTTTTGTCCTTTAGAGAAATACTCCTCCGCTTCCAGTATCTCAGTGCGTTGTAAACTTCGAATTTCTGTAGCAAATTTTTCAATTGAAGCCCCGATTACGGCTAATGTGGACAAAAAATCAGCATGCAAATCTCTAGGAACGACTTGTGTTGCGTTGACAGGCTTTAGCCCTAACAGGTGTCCTGTTTTTTCTTCCACTCGGGGATCCAAATGTTGAAAAGTTCCAACCGCTCCGGAGATTTTGATAACCGAAATACCGTCAATAACTTCTTTAAGACGCGCTAAGTTCCGTCCGATCTCATCATACCAAAGAGCCAACTTTAGACCAAAAGTAATCGGTTCAGCATGAACCCCATGCGTTCTTCCTATACATGGCGTATATTTAAATTCTATGGCTCGATTCTTCACAACATTCTGGAGGGTTTTCAAGTCACTCACCAGAATTTCTCCTGCTTCACGAAGGAGTATGGAAAGGGACGTATCCAGAACGTCATTGGATGTCATACCTAAATGAATGTATCTCGAATCTTCGCCGACATATTCAGCAACATTGGTCAGAAAGGCTATGACGTCATGTTTAACTTCGGTCTCAATTTCTAATACACGAGAAGTATTAAACTTAGCTTTGTTCTTAATCGAGTCTATTGCGCTTTGAGGAATTAAGCCCAATTCAGCCTGTGCAACGCAAACAGCGATTTCAACGTCAAGCCATTTCTGAAATTTATTCTCGTCAGACCATATTTTTCCGAATTCCGGACGCGTATACCTCGTTATCATTATTTGCCAAGTTCATTAAATTTTTTCAAGGCTTCATCACGTTCTTTAACCAATTGCAGGTTAGTGTATGCCACGAACAGATTCTGCCAAGCATTCTTGTGTGTAGGATTTAGTTTGATCGTTTCTTTCAGACTATTTACCGCCTTCTCAAAGTACGGTTTTTGAATCTTAACTTTTTCTTTGTTTTCAAGATTGTAGGCTAAGTTTCCTTCTAATTCTGCAATGAGATTATAAAACTTACCAATGCGATAGTACGATTCCGCTTTGTCAGATGATGTTTCAAGATTTTTTCCCATCACCTCTATAGCTTCCATTATGTTTTGTTTGCATGCTTCAATATCAGGCTTAAGGATCCCTGTAACTGTTTTCATATCCGCTTTTGCAACCCCGCCGTGTTTTTCGATTTCACTACTGCGTTGTTTTTGATAGGCAAAAAACATCTCGTCTGCAACCTGAAAATTGGATTCCTCGTCTGACGGCTTCAATCTCTTTACTATTTTCAGTTCTTCGATTGCTTTGTCGTTCTGATTCTTGCCGAAATATAGGCGTGCTAAATTGAAATGCCAATCAGGGTTGTTGGGATCAGTTTTAATAAGTTCTTCGTATGTCTTAAAAGCCTCGTCTGTTTTGCCTAGAATATTATCGTAAATATAGGCCTTTTGTTGTACTAAAGTGGATTTAATAACCTTAGCTAGACTGTCATTTGTTTCAACCATCAATGCTTTGTTGATCCATTCTATTGATTTATCGTAATTTTTCTCATCGAAATATTGGATGAAAATGTTGTACATGACTGTGAGATTGGTTTTGTCAGCATCTGACAATTTTAATAAATTTTCCAGTACCCTCTCTCGGAGAATTTTCTTGTTGGCTTCGTCCTTCTCAGAATTCATCAACTGAATATACGAATTGGCCAATAGATTGTAGACGGTTGCAGCATAACTGGTTCCATTTATGACCGATTGGGGATCCCAGGCCAGAATGAGATTATACTTATCAATTGCTTGATAAAATAGGGTCCTGGCGCTATCCCCGGCAGACATCGTTAAGGCTGTGTTAAATGCTTTGTTACCCTGATTAAATGTCTTCAATTTCATATCGTTGATACATTCTTTGATCGAAAACAATTCAATGCCTCCGGTAATATGCTCGCCTTTTTCAAGGAATTTCTTCCCGTGACTCAATGAATTTTGAAAAGCATCGTAAGCCAGTTGATACTCTCGCATGTAGTAATAGACCGAGCCTAAATAGAAATACGTCTCTTCTTTGTCTTTTTCACGTTCATCCCTAACAACGTTATTTTTCAGCAAGAGATCAATTGATTCCTCATAATATTTTTGAGCTTCGCCTGGTTGATTAACCGCGTTCTTGAATCTCACTTTTACACCACCAATTACGGCTGAGTGACTTTTGTTTTGAGAAACAGTCAGGTCGGTCACAAAAAGCAACAAACTCATTGTAAAAACTGCAACCAATGTCAGTGATATTTTGAGTCTTGAAGAATACATCATTTCCTCCGAATTATTCATTTTAATTAACAGTCCGCGAAATTATAATGCGGCCCTTTATATATATTTTTTTCCGTTATAATTGCCGTAATCATTGTTGCCGGAGTAACATCAAATGCAGGGTTATACGCACGGGCGCCAGCAGGTGCTATGCGATTCCCATGATAATGAGTGATTTCATCGGGATTACGTTCTTCGATCGGAATGTCATGGCCGTTTTTCGCTATCGAATCAATAGTTGAAGTAGGGGCAGCAACGTAAAACGGAACCTTGTGTTTTTCACATAAAACAGCCAGTGAATATGTGCCGATTTTGTTAGCGGAGTCTCCATTTTTTGCAATTCTGTCTGCACCGACAATTACACAATCCACCTTATTCTGAGCCATTAAATAACCCGCCATGCTGTCGGCAATTATCGTGTGATCAATTCCTTCTTTTATTAGTTCCCACGATGTTAATCGCGTCCCTTGCATAAGCGGCCTGGTTTCATCAACATATACATGAATACGTTTATGTTGCTGATGCGCCGTCACAAGCACACCCAAAGCCGTTCCGAAACCACCGGTAGCCAGTCCGCCCGTATTGCAATGAGTTAATATTGAAAATTTATCTTTGATTAGCGCGGAACCTTGCCGACCAAGTGACAAGCAGCATTGTATATCTTCTGTCAAAACAGCATGTGCCTCAGACATTGCGCTATCCATGAGCTCGCTTGTTTTTACGACTTGTTTCAATTCAATTATTTTCTTTATTCTCGAAACGCCCCATTTTAAATTTATCGCCGTTGGGCGGCTCTCAATCAAACGGTCTGCTATGTCATTTACTTTTTCGAAGGAAATAGATTTTCTTGCCCGTATTAATTCCTGCATACCCAAAACCATACCGTATGCACCGGCAATTCCCAAAGCCGGAGCGCCGCGAACTTTTAGTTTTTTTATCGAGTCTATTAGTTCATCAATACTCGATATATTCAGGTAAACCTCGTTTTTCGGAAGAGCGGTTTGATCAATTATTCGAATGGAATCATTAGCCCATCGAATAGTCTCAATCATAGAAAATCTTTTTTTAAATTCAAAAAAAACAAATTCAAATGAATTTGAGAAATATATTTAATGCTATTTCAAAAATCAAGTTTAAACTTGGGTATCTTCTAAATTATTTTATGAAACAAATAAGAAAATAAACGTAAAGATATTATAATCGTTGAATTTATCTTCACTGACAAAATTATTTGCTTTATTACGATTCAAAGTTTATATTCTATTACATGCTTATCCTGTGGGCTCACGAAAGGAAAAGAACCTTCAGCCTCAACGAATTCGAAGGCTGATTTTACTATACTCTGTCATGGCTCGACAAGCTTGTCCTGAGCCCTGCCGAAGGGCTCACCTGACGTATGTGAGCATAGTAAGCAGGCTCTATTATTATTAAAAAAGGAGTGATTATGCGTTTGTTTCCCTGGTATTTGGCACTACTTTCCGTTTTAAGCTACGGTTTCACAAAAAGCAGCGCTATAGCAAGTGAGATCGTGATACAAAGAGCCATTAACGCACAGATGGATGTCCAGGATTCTTCTCTATATTATAAGAAATTGGCATTTACAGAATTGAAAAACTATGAAAACATGTCCGGGGCACTCCGAATTTTTTCAAAACTTTTTGGCGATAACCTCAAACGTTCTTCTCAATATATTTCCAAGGTTCTTAAGAATAACGCTGAAGATACTGAAGGGATTTTTTTGAAAGGCATGCTTCAACGATTTGAAGGTAAACTTAGAGAATCCGAAGCTTCTTTTAAACAAGTAATTTCTAAAGACGACAGGTTTGTGGCATTTGATTTGCCCAATGTTTGGCTCCAATTAGGCTCAACCTATCGTGAAATGGGAGAATATGATCTGGCAATTGATTCGTACAAACAGGGCGCTCTTATAAATCTTGAAGACACGTTTCCTCTTATACAGCTTTCATTGGTGTTTATGGACATCGGTAAAGATGAAGAGGCGTGCGAAGCATTTTATGGCGGACTAAATGATATCAGAGACCCGGTAACAATTGAGAAAGTATTTATCGACGCCAAAGAGATTGCATCGACTGACGAAATAAAGCAGTGGGAATCTTTCAAGTCAAACCCTGAAAAATTAGAATTTTTAAAAACTTTTTGGAAGCGCCGTGATCCTAATCCGATAGACCCTGTCAATCAGCGTTTAATTGAACATTACAAGAGACTAAACTATGCACGTCAAACATACAGCAAAGCATTCAAACCATGGTATGACGATAGGGGCGCTCTGTATATCAAACTCGGCAAACCAGAAAGAGTTTACTATGGAAGACCTCAACAAAACATAAAAGAAAACGAATCTTGGTTTTACGATAACATTAAAGCGGGATTATTCTACGACTTTGTGGATTTTCATGGATCTTATCAGCTCACATCACTTTTTGACGCGGTTGACCATAGTGCCAAAATTCAGGATATCGTTGAGCTATTCAATGAAAGATCAAGTTACAACATGTACTATCAAAAAATTGCTTTAAAAATAAAAACACAGGCTGATGTTGAACAACAAAGAATTGAAGAGCAGATGCAAAACGCCGGTGGGGGTTTGACTGGAATTGGACCGCTTATCGATCGCTTGTCACGAGCAAGGGACGCAGCCGGTGCGCTTCAGACAAATCAAAACCTACAAGACAATACTTTTAATCTAAATTATGTGAATAAACAAAATTTTATCTTCGATGTAGGCGCGCCTCATTTGCCGATCAATTGCAATTTCGCTTCATTTAAAGGTAACAAAAAAGATTCGCGGCTGGAGTTTTATTATGTTGTTCCTTTCAATCAACTAAATTTTGTGCCGAGTATTTCGGAGACAAATAAATTCTCAACCGGCCTGAAGCTTAATTTTGCGTTGTTTGACCTGAAATATGACGAAGTAATGAAGCTTGATCGCGATTATATGATTACAGCCGGAGGAAACGAGATAACCTCGCACTTCTATATCGACCAACTCGACAATGAAATTCCACCAGGAAAATATGTAGCGGCGCTTGAAATAAGAAATAATGAAAAAGACCGTGTCGGGATATATCAATTTGTAGTGTCTGTGCGTGATTATTCGTCAGATACACTTACAGTAAGTGATATAGAAATAGCGCAATATGTCGACAATACGATTACAAGAGAAAAGTTTGTCAAACCCAAATCAACACTTAAAGTAGTACCTAACCCTGCCGCCGGTCTTCTAAAAAATAAACCTTTAACGGTTTATTATGAAATTTATAACCTGACATTGAATAATGACGGAAAGAGTTCGTATCAAATTTCATATTCTATCAAAATGGCTGAAGGTGGACAGGGTTTTCTTAAAGCAATTACCGGAGTATTTGGTAACAAACAGGAGGCTTCCACCTCATCGATCACTACAAAAGAAGGCAAATCAACAACTGAAAAAGAATATATTGGCTTCGATATAAGCGAATTACCAACCGGTGTGGCGACGCTCGAAGTTAAAGTTAAGGATCTAAATTCTTCAAAGGAATCAAGCAGCGTTATCAATCTGACTATTCTAGACGAAGAAAAGAAAAAAGAAGAAACGATCCAGAAGTAGAGGGTAACGTCAACATCAAGAATGGTGAATTGAAACTAATACTTTATAGTCTTATAACCTTACTGTTGTGTAAGGATGCTTTGGCTGTAGATGAAAAAGCTGCCCCAACCAAAACGCTCCTTGCGTTTCATCATTTGAGCCGGTTTCACATAGACTCCTTGCGTCGGCCTTTTTATGCATTAGAAAAGCATACGGATTTTCAGAAATCTTACTTGAGTATTTCCGGTTCAGACCATCAAAAGAAATCAGCCTTTTTTGCATTGAGCATGTCAGCAATCCTTCCAGGTACTGGTCAGCTTTACGCACAAAACGGACGTGAAAGTTTGATAAAAGGAGCGTCTTTTTTAGCTTTAGAAATAACGGGCTGGGTGCTTTATTTTCATAATCAAAATAAGGGAAAGAAGTTCGAAAAAAAATATGAGAAATTTGCGGACAACCATTGGGACGTTGATAAGTATCTTCTGTTTTTGGAAACGTCACTGCAAAATGATCCGAATTTTGAAATAAGCCCCGGGGACTTAGGCCGCAAGGACAGCGGAATTAATTTTGCATTATTGGAATCTGCGGAAAACGAATGGGGGACTAACACCGGGGTTTCCGTTCATCATCTTTATAAAAATTCCCGTCAGCAGTATTACGAGATGATTTATAAATATCCTGAACAATTTGGACTTGGGTGGAGTGATGCTATAAATAACCAGAACACGTATCCGTATACCGGGTATACAAGAAATAATCTCACGCCATTGATGATAGACTATCGCGGGATGCGCATCAAAAGCAATGATTACCTGAGCACGGCGCGCGGAATGACCGGTTTAATCATGATTAATCACCTTTTGAGCATAACAGACGCGGTCTGGACTGTGAAACGAAAGAACAGAGAAGAATCAACAAAACTCAGTTTGTCTTTTAGGCTGGAACAGAAGCAGCATCAAAATGAATTAATCACATTTTCAACTATACGATTCATCTATTAAGAAACATATTGAGGATATTTATGACATTCGAGGGAAAGCTTTCAGCGCAGAATCACAAATATGCAGTCATCGTCAGCCGTTTTAATAGTTTCATAACGGACAAACTATTAGAGGGAGCAACGGATTGCATCAATCGTCATGACGGAAATTCAGAAAATATCGACATCGTCAAGGTACCGGGATCATTCGAAATTCCTCTCACGGCGTTAAGGATCGCGCAAACGAAAAAATATGATGCTGTAATTTGCCTGGGCGCGGTTATTCGCGGTAAAACAGCCCATTTCGACTATGTGGCTGGTGAAGCCGCAAAAGGAATTGGCCAAGTGGGACTGCAAACGGGCATCCCAACCATTTTTGGCGTTCTTACATGCGATACACTGGAAGAGGCCATTGAACGCGCCGGATCTAAGAGCGGTAATAAGGGCTGGGATGCGGCTTTAACGGCTATTGAAATGGTAAATCTGTTGAAACAATTAAAGTAGCATACTTGCCTTTTTCATTTTATTCCGCAAATAAAACGTTCCGTTGAGATGCTTAAAACGCTAAGTATAAAGAACTTTGCCTTGATTGAAGAGGCCGAAATTCAGTTTGAGCTTGGATTAAACATTATTACCGGCGAAACAGGGGCGGGAAAATCTATACTACTTGGCGCTTTATCTATGATCCTTGGAGAACGGGCCGCTACTGACAATATCCGCAGTGGCGCAGAGCGATCAGTAATTGAAGGAACGTTTACCATTGAAAACAACCAAGGTGTCCGCTGTTTACTTCAGGACAACGATATCGAGGTTCATGAAAATGAGATTTTGATTCGTCGCGAAATTTCCCTCAAAGGCCAGAATCGATGTTTTGTTAATGATACGCTAATTACGACTTCGCTTCTTAAGTCAATCGGCGATCTCCTTGTTGATCTCCATGGACAACATGACCATCAGTCGCTGCTGCATCAGGAAATTCATGTGGATATCCTGGATGCATACGGACGTCTTGAGTCTGTGACAAACGAAGTCAAACAGAGATTTAAGCGGATTGGCGAGATCAAAAATAGAATTGAAGAGCTTGAAAACCATAAACAAACTTATCTTGAAAAACGCGAACTTTTTCAGCATCAACTAAAGGAGATTAAGGATATTTCGCCGGAAATCAGTGAGGACACGAGATTAATACAGGAAGAAAAGATTATTTCGAATTCTGAAAAACTTTTTGAACTAACAAAAAAAATATACGATGCCCTGTATGACACAGATAGATCGGTTGTGGAAATTTTGGGCGAAACGTCTCGCGATTTTGAAGAAATTAGAAAAATCGACGAGCGGTTAAATGAAATTCTTACCCAATTCGTCACGGCAAAAATTACGCTGGAAGAAGTATCGCGATGGGTCGGTGATTACCATCAGAAATTAACCTTTGAGCCTGAGCGGCTTGAGGAAATTAGAATGAGGATTGCGGCTATCCAACGATTGAAAAAGAAGTATGGATCAATCGAAGAAATTCTTGCGAAGAAAGATCAAATCCAGGAAGCCATTAATATATCGGATAACTTTGATTTTGAATTGAATAAGGAGCAAAAGCAGCTGGCGATTGAGATTGAAAATTACGTTAAAATTTGCGCTGAGTTAACTGCGCAACGACGTAAATTTGCTGTTGAACTCGACAAGAAAGTCGTTCTGGAAATGCGGAACTTAGGCATGGAACACGCCATATTTAAAACAGAAATCAGATATATTGAAAACCTTGAAGGTTTCATCACAGTGAACGGCGTTCATGTTAACGCGTCATCAACTGGCCTTGACTTCGTAGAATTTATGATCTCCACTAATTTAGGAGAGTCGCCGAAACCATTGGTCAAGGTTGCCTCCGGGGGTGAGGTGTCGCGCATTATGTTAAGTCTGAAATCCGCACTTGCAGGGTCGGATCAGATTCCTACTTTGGTTTTCGATGAAATCGATGTCGGCATTTCCGGACGCATTGCGCAGGCAGTCGGCAAGTCGTTATACCATCTTGCGCAATCCCATCAAACGATTTGTATTACCCATTTGCCTCAAATTGCCGGCTTTTCACAATCGCATTATTCCGTTGAAAAACACTTTAATAAGAACAAGACAGTTACCACAATCAACAAGCTCTCACAAGATGATAAAATACGTGAAGTTGCTAAACTATTGGGCGGCGAGCATGTCACGGACGCATCTTTAAAGAATGCCAAAGAGCTTGTTTCAAGTCTCAGCACATAGCGTAATTCAGATTTTAAATTACATGAAAAAGAAAATTCGACTAACGCAAACTGTTGAATGCGCCGGTTGAGCCAGTAAGATGAGTCCTCTTGATTTGAGGGCCGTTTTGGCAGGTCTGCCGAAATTCACAGATGATAATTTATTGGTCGGAATGGAAACTTCCGACGACGCCGGTGTGTATCGTCTCGATGACGATACCGCGCTCATTCAAACTGTGGATTTTTTCACTCCGATTGTGGATGATCCGTATACATTCGGCCAAATATCTGCTTCCAATGCGTTGTCAGATATTTATGCAATGGGAGGTAAGCCACTCACGGCTTTGAATATGGTATGCTTTCCGTCGAAAGAGTTGCCTATCGACGTATTACATAAAATTCTGGAGGGAGGAGCTGAGCGTATTAAAGCAGCCGGCGCTGTATTAGTAGGAGGCCATTCCATCGAGGACAAAGAAATTAAGTATGGACTCTCAGTTACCGGAATTATCTCTCCCAAAGATATTATAACAAATGCTAATGCAAAACCCGGCGATGTTTTAGTTTTAACTAAACCGATAGGTACGGGGCTGATCGCTACTGCGATCAAAAAAGGGGATGCTGCGCCATCGGACGTGAAAGAGATCGTACAGTCGATGATTCATCTGAATGACGGAGGTGCGGAACTGATGCGACAATTTAAGGCAAGCGCCGCAACCGATATTTCAGGTTTTGGCTTGCTCGGGCACGCATTTGAAATGGCAACCGCAAGTAGAGTTGATTTAACTATCATGGCGAGCCAAGTCCCGTTTTTTAAGAAAGCAAGGAAGTTTGCTGCTCAAAAGAAGTATTTAACGAAAGGAAACAAGTTAAATCGTCAATTAATAGGGGATAATATTATTATATCTAAAGCTATAGATGAGGACATGAAAAGACTTCTATATGATCCCCAAACATCCGGAGGGCTGTTAATTGCAGTTCAAAAACATCGGGCTGATGAATTGGTTGCCGGCCTGCGTAACTACGGCTACTTCTCGACTGGTATTATTGGCTTTGTAAGTGAAGGAGCGGGACAAATTATACTGGGGTAGTTTATGTATCGTTATTTTGTTTTGTTTCTTGGATCCGTCTTTATCGCTTCATGTGGAAAGTTGCCAAATCATAATCTTTCTACGAGCGAATCAAAGAAAATCGAGTTCTTGACTAAGCAAAACCGCGCTGAAAAGGATAATTTTTTTTCATCTGCAGATTCGCCTCTAAACGACACCGTCAAGGTACTATTTCGTGGTTTAAATTATTATGCATTTGATTCTGCATATGTGTTCAAATTACAATTGAATAAATATGAAAAGCCACGCGAATTAGAGATGATTACTTCCAAAGGCAAGATCAAACACTATACTGAATACGGTTATTTTGAATTCGATTTTCATGGTCGGCAGAAATTGAACGCGTACCGGCCAAAACCGGCAATCGAAGGCAACGACGACTATCTTTTTATTCCATTTAAAGACTCAACGAATGGGAATGAAACTTATTCAGCGGGTCGATACATAGAATTGACATTGCATGGGAAGAGTGACGATTACATTTTGGACTTCAATTCCGCCTATAATCCATGGTGCGCGTACAGCGACAACTATAACTGTCCTTACCCGCCGAAAGAAAATCACTTGCTGATTTCAGTTTATGCGGGCGAGAAGAAATTTGACCTTAAGGCGCATTGATATAAATGAAACAGTCGCAGCTACTTGATTTATTCGGAACATGGAACCCTCCAAATATGTAAGCGGTACAAAAAAAATGACCAAGCAAATAAATGCTTAGTCATTCCACATGTGGAGACAAGGGGGATCGAACCCCTGACCTCAAGACTGCCAGCCTTGCGCTCTCCCAGCTGAGCTATGTCCCCAAATTAAATGGTGTCGCCAATGTAAATATTCAAGCCAGAAAAAGCAAGAAAATTGTTATTATACGACAAATTTTACTTGCAAAATGAACTTTATTTCTTTATCTTTAGCCTCAGTTTGCTTTTACCTATTACGGAGTGGGTTCTCAAGACCCACTTTTTTATTTTGTAGATATGAAATGGACTTTGTGGCAAAAATACAAGAAACAGTGCACTGGGCTATTGAAAATACTGACTTTAAAGTTGTAGAAATCGATTTAAAAAGTGTCCAATCACGCAAGATGATTCGAATCTTTCTTGACAGCGAAAGCGGCATTACGATTGATCAATGTAAAGCCTTTAGCAGAAAAATTGCAGACAAAATGGAGTTGGATAATACCATAGATAGCGAATACGTTTTAGAAGTATCGTCACCGGGAGTCGAAAGGCCAATTAAAGAGGACTGGCAGTTTCGAAAAAATATCGGGCGCGAGATTCTTGTAAATTACACGGACCGTGACAAATCGAGCAAAGAATGCAAAGGCACGATAGAAAATGTCATTGAAGATAAACTCCATTTGAAGCTCAAAGGTAAGAAAAAAAATCTGCCGGAACTGATTGAAATCCCGCTTGCAAAAATCAATTCCGCCTTGATACAACTCAAATGGTAAAAAATTTATTTTATATATTAATCGTTTAACGGAGGATATATGGCTGCGGATCACTCAAGCGAGATCGTAGAAGCATTTACGCAAATCGCAAAGGAAAAGAATATTGAAAAAGATGAGCTAAATCTTATCATTGAAGAGATCTTCAAAATGATGATAAAGAAAAAGTACGGTGAAAAAGAAAATTTTGACGTCATTGTTAACTTAGACAAAGCGGCTATTGAAATTTATCAAACGAAGACGGTTGTCGAAGAAGTTGAAGATCCGATTACACAGATTTCAGTTGATTCGGCAAAAAAAGTCGAGCCTGATATGGAAATTGGCGATGATTTTATCGAGGTAATCGATCCGGCAACCTTTGGAAGGCGATTAATTATCAGCGCGCGGCAAACATTGAATCAAAGAATACGTGACATAGAGCGTAAACTTCTTTTCGATGAATTTTCCAATCGTGTCGGTGAAATTATCGTTGGTGAAATAAGGCAGATCAACCGTAATGAGATTTTCGTCAGTTTTGAACGCGCCGAATTGATTATGCCGAAAGCTCAACAGATTGCCAACGAACGATATAAGCGTGGCGAGACAGTTCGCGCTCTGATCAAAGAAGTGGTGGACGATCCGCGCGGCCCGCGAATCGTCGTGTCACGTTCTGAACCGATGTTCCTGATGCGTTTATTCGAAAATGAAGTACCTGAAATTTATGACGGAATTATTGAGATCAAAGCGATCGCGCGCGATCCCGGTGAAAGAACTAAAATCGCAGTTTACTCTAACGACAAACGAATCGATGCCGTCGGTGCCTGCGTTGGAATGAAGGGCGTGCGTATTCAAGCCATAGTTAAAGAGTTGAACAACGAAAAAATCGATATCATTAGTTGGAGTTCAGATCCGGAAATTCTTATTTCACGCGCCCTCAGTCCTGCCAAACCCCTGCGAATCGAAGTTGATCAGACTGAGAAAAAAGCGTTAGCCGTGATCAATGACGACGAAATGTCCATTGCTGTTGGGCGTTTTGGGCAGAATATCAATTTGGCGTCACGGTTAACCGGTTACCAAATTGAAACAATAAAATACTCTGAACTGAGCGGAACTCCTGAGAGCGAAGAGGAGAAGGATGATGAGCAAGAGACGACAGAAGCGGTGTCGGTAGAAGAAGTGCTGACTGAAGAAGTCGCAACCGAAGAAACTAAAACAGCAAAAATCACAGATACAGAGGAAGAAGCCGCTGTTACTGAAGAAACGATGATCAACGATATTAAAGGTGTGTCAAAAGCAGCCGCCGAGATATTTGCCGAAAAGGGATTTGTTAAATTGGGTGACATTAACGATATTGAAGAACTCAGAAAAGCCGAGGGCGTATCGGAAAAATCCCTGAACAAGCTGATCAGCACGCACAGCAAATTACAAACTAAAGAATAACTTTATTTAATATAATAGGTCACTAGAATTTTTATGGCAAAAACAGGTAAAAAAATTTTTCAGGTCGCAAAAGAGTTGCTTGTCGGACATGCCGAGATCATAGCCTTTTTGCAAAAAAGCGGTTATAAGACTATAAAGACCCACATGAGTTCCGTTGACGAAGAAATGATGGAAAAAGTGTTGGCCCGTTTCAGCAAAGAGAAGAAACATGCCGATACCTACATCAAACAAAAAGGCAAAAAAGATAAGAAGGATGACGATCAAACGACTCTATTTGAACAGCCGGCTGAACCCACTCCAGTCGAGGTGGAAAAACAGCCGGTTATTCAAGATGCTATTGAAAAGCCAACGACCGAACATGAACTCGAAACACCTCACAGCGCCGAGGAAAAGCCGGTACGCAGGGTTCCTACTCGAGGAACCGATATGCGAATTGATGAAACTCTTAAAACAGAGAAGCCTGTCGAAGCCGGTAAATTAGAAAAAAAGAAAGTAGACCTTCTTGAAACACTAAAATCGTCTCATAAATCCATCGAAGAGTTTAAACTCGCATTTGAAAAAGCACGCCAACAACTCGAGAAGCAGGCCTTAAAAGACGAAGCGGGAGCTGATTCATTTGGAAGGCGCGGAAAAAAGAAAAAAGGAAAGGATGACGTTCCTGAGCCGGAAGTAGTTGCTGATGATAAGCACGGAAAAGGAAAGAAGAAAAAACGTAAAAAAGCTAAAGTTGATGAAAAAGATGTAGAAGCGGCGATCCGTGAAACGCTTGCTAAAATGGATGAAAGTAAAACTCTTGGCGAAGAGAGACAAAAACGAAAAAAAATGAAACGCGCTGAGCGCGAAGCGGAGACGCAGGAACTTGCAGCAGCTGAAGAGCAGAATATACTAAAGGTCCAAGAGTATCTTTCTGTTCATGAACTTGCCGATCTAATGGAAGAGGAAGTGGCGAATGTTATTAAAACTTGTTTATCTCTTGGACTTATGGTGTCGATCAATCAACGATTAGATATGGATACGATCACGCTTGTAGCGAGTGAGTTTGGCTTTCAAACTGAACGCATGGAAGAGTTTGACAACTTAGAGATTGAGGAGGAACAAGAAGAAGATGATGTTCCATTAGTGCCGCGTTCGCCGATAGTAACTATTATGGGACATGTCGATCACGGAAAAACTTCATTACTTGATTATATTCGAAGAGCGAATGTAGTAGCAGGAGAAGCGGGAGGAATTACTCAGCATATCGGAGCGTATGAAGTCGTTTTGCCGGACACGCGAAAGATTACATTTCTTGATACTCCCGGCCACGAAGCATTTACTGCTATGCGCGCCCGTGGAGCTCAAGTCACCGACATTGTCGTTATAGTAGTGGCAGCAGATGACAGCGTCATGCCGCAGACCGTGGAGGCAATTAACCACGCACAGGCCGCCGGAGTGCCGATTATTATTGCGATCAATAAAATTGATAAGCCGGAAGCGAATTCCATGCGAATCAAAACGCAATTATCAGAAAAGAATATACTGGTCGAAGACTGGGGCGGCAAATATCAATGCGTTGAAATTTCCGCCAAGAAAGGCCTCAATGTCGAACAACTTTTGGAAAAGATATTACTCGAAGCTGATGTAATGGAACTCAAGGCAAAATTAGACACCCTTTCAAAAGGTACTGTTATTGAGGCACGTCTTGACAAAGGACGCGGTGCAACAGCGACCGTTCTTGTTGAGTCCGGCACGATGCATGTCGGAGATCCTTTTATATGTGGCATATATTCCGGACGAGTCAAAGCTATGTATGATGAACGAGGAAATATTGTCAAAGCGGCCGGTCCATCAACTCCGGTAGCTCTGATTGGCTTCGATGGATTGCCGCAAGCCGGGGATAAATTCTTTGTAACCAAAAGTGAACGCATTGCAAAAAGCCTTGCATTAAAGCGTCAGCAACTGAAAAGAGAACAAGATCACCGCCGAGTAAGATTCCTGACACTGGATGAGATTTCAAGACAGGTTCGCGAGGGAAAAGTATCTAATTTGGGTATTATTCTTAAGGGAGATGTTGACGGTTCAGTAGAAGCGCTCAGCGATTCGATACAGCGCCTCAGTACCATTGAAGTGAAAGTGAATATCATTCATCGCGGCGTGGGCGTCATAACCGAGTCGGATGTACTTTTAGCTGCCGCCTCCGGTGCCATAATCATTGGATTCCATGTTCGCCCCAATCTTAATGCGCGCAAATTAGCTGAAAAAGAGAATATTGATATCCGGTATTACAATATCATCTATGATTGTATCGAGGATATCCGTAAAGCGCTTGAAGGATTATTGGAACCTGAACATTCCGACCGGACCACCGGAACAGTTGAAATTAGAGAGGTATTTAAGATTTCGAAAGTCGGTACAATTGCGGGATGTTATGTGGTCGACGGCAAAGTCAATCGAACCCAACCGATAAGGCTATTGAGGAACGGAGAAGTTGTTCATGAAGGTAAGTTATCTTCGCTCAAGAGATTCAAAGACGATGCGCGTGAAGTCGCTTCGGGTTTTGAGTGCGGAATAACTATTGATAATTATAATGACGTCAAAGTTGGCGATGTGATCGAGTGTTACGAAAAAGTGGAAACGAAACGAACGTTATCGGTGTAGCGTATGCTCGTCGGAGTTTGTGAATTAGAATTATTTATTCACTCAAGTAATTCGCTCAAAGAAAAACGCTTTGTGCTCAAAAGCATCAAAGATCAGGTGATGAGAAAATTTAATGTTTCTATCGCTGAAGTGAAGCATTTAGATAAATGGCAATTAGCCGGACTTGGCATTGCCACGGTAAGCAATGAAAAACGAGTGGTCCAGCAAACTTTTGATGAGATTATCAAATTGATCGAATTCAAAGGCGAAACAGAAATTGTTTCCCAATCAGTACAAATTTACTAGTAAATAACATGAATCAACGTAACCATCGCTTGTCGGAGCTTATTTACAGGGAGATTGGCTCCATCATTCTAACTGAGATGCGCGACCCACGATTCAAGGACCTGACTATCACGGGTGTCAAGCTGAATGATGATCTTAGCTACGCAAAGGTTTATTTCACCATACCGGATCATACGAAAATTAAGGAGACGGCAAAGGCTTTGAATCATGCTCAAGGATTTTTTCGCAGCAAGATAGGGGAACGAATTGATATAAAATACATTCCGCAGATCAAGTTTTATTTTGATGAAAGCCAACAAAACGCCGACAAAATCGAACAGATATTCAGAGAAATTCATAGTGAAAAACTCAACTCATGAATTCCCGCTGATCACAACCCATACTTTCAATTCAATTGGCTCCGTTCTGTTAGCCGTCGACAGTAATGTGATTTCTAATTTTTTCGATGAGGGGACTGTAATTCTTGTTAATAAACCTGCCGGATGGACATCCTTTGATGTCGTAAATAAAATTCGAAATATAACGAGAGCGAAAAAAGTCGGGCATTGCGGCACTTTAGACCCTTTTGCAACAGGTTTATTAATCGTATGTACGGGTAAAGCCACAAAGACTGTGGATACATTTGCCGGGCTATCAAAAACTTATCTGAATGAATTTGAATTAGGAAAAACAACCGATACCCTGGATTGCGACGGCGTAGTAATCGACATAGGAGCGGCTGGAGATTATACAATTGAAACACTTGCTGCAATTGCTATGGAGTTTGCAGGAGAGATCGAACAAATACCTCCTGCGTATTCAGCTATAAAGGTTAGCGGCACACCATCTTATAAGCTCGCGCGTAAAGGACATTCGCCCGAACTCAAACCGCGTAAAATTCTAATCGAGTC
Source organism: bacterium (assembly GCA_008933615.1). NCBI lineage: Bacteria > bacterium. Next base: position 132,591 of record WBUR01000002.1, read on the forward strand.
GTTTGATATACTTGATTACAAGAAACCCATAATGAAAACACGTATTCGGTGTTCTAAAGGCACCTATATCAGAGCCATTGCTCGCGACTTCGGTCACAAAATCGGATGCGGTGCATATGTAAAAAGCCTGAAGAGAGAATCAATCGGAACCTATTCATGCGTTGATGCATTATCTATCGAGCAAATCGCATTAATAATTAACTCACTAAAAAGCGCGAATGCTCATTCAAACTGACCTTGAGAAAATCACGTATTCAAAAAATACGATTATAACTATTGGGACGTTTGACGGTATCCATAGAGGCCATCAGAAAATTCTGAAATCGCTTGTTAATGAATCGAACCTTAGAAATTTGCGTAGTGTCTTACTGACATTTGAACCACATCCACAGACCATCATTCGACCTGAACGAACACCACAAATGCGTATATTGACAACTATCGAGGAAAAAGCAGACATTCTTGATAAATTAGGTGTGGATGTCCTTATTGTGGCCAAGTTTGATAAAGAATTAGCGTCCAAGACCGGTGAGGAATTTATCAAGGATATTCTGCTAAATAAAATTGGAATGACAAAATGCGTCATCGGGCATGACCACGTATTCGGAAAAAACAGAAGTGGAAATTTCGACCTCATGATTCGCCTGTCTCGCAGTTACGGTTTTGAGGTAAATCAGATCAACGCTGTTGCACACGAGAATACAGTAATAAATAGCACATTGATACGCAGACTTATCCGTGAAGGACATATAGAAAGGGCAAACCAATTTCTTAACCGCCCATATCTTTATTCAGGAAAAATTGTCAAAGGCGACGGCAGAGGAAGGACGATTGGTTATCCAACAGCAAATATTGCAGGGCACCCTCTTAAATTAATACCACAAAACGGCGTATACGCCTGTTTCGTTCATTTAAAAAATATTAAATACAGGGCGGTAACTAATGTTGGATCTAGACCAACTTTTACGAACGCCGATGAGGCTATTATTGAGACCCATATACTTGATTTTTCCAATAACGTCTACGATGATGAAATACAAATAGAGTTTTTATATCGAATTCGTGATGAGGCAAAATTCAATTCCACAGAAGAACTCAAAAGACAAATTTCCGAAGATATAAAAACAGCATTAAATAAAGGATTTCCAATAAATTAAGTTTTTAATAAATTATTTGATTCATAAGAATAATTTCTATATATTCCGTGCAACTTATATAAAATGGTATAAACAAAAAAATAGAAGGAGAAAATAAGTACCATGGCAGTTACGAAAGAAATGAGGCTTGAAACTATCAAGAAATACAGCGGCGGCTCGGAAAAAAATACCGGCGCTTCTGAGGTTCAAATTGCTTTACTAACTCAACACATCAATGATTTGACCAAACATCTACAAACGCACGCTAAAGACCATAGTTCCCGCCGCTCCCTATTGAAGATGGTTGGGCAGCGAAAACGTTTGCTGACTTACTTGACCAAGAAAGATATTGAAAAATATCGCTCATTGATAGCCGAATTAGGCATAAGAAAATAACAAAACGACAAAAGTTAAACTTATCCGGTTTAACTTTTGTCGTTTATACATTAATTTGAATAGCGATAAGTGAGGTTTTTTATTTCGTCACTCTAAATGGGTTTTATTGTGAAGAATTCATTTAGGTTGACGTTCTAAAAAAAATCTCGACGTGCTTACCGCTATTCAAGTGAAATAATCACTTAATTTAACCAGGAGTAAGTACTCATGATTTTTTCAAAAGAAATGGAAATTGGCGGAAAGAGACTGCACATCGAAACCGGACGGGTAGCCCGGCAAGCCGACGGGGCAGTGATCGTACGTTATGGCGATACTGTCGTTTTGGCGACCGTTGTTTCCAGCAAAGAACCCAAAGAAGGCGTCGATTTCTTCCCATTATCCGTAGACTATCGTGAAAGCGCCTATGCCGCTGGTAAAATCCCAGGAGGATTTTTTAAACGTGAAGGAAGACCCACCGAAAAAGAAATTCTGAGCAGCCGCCTTATCGACAGGCCAATTCGTCCTCTCTTTCCAGAAGGTTATCAGTTCGAAACGATCGTAAATGTAAACGTCATCTCAAGCGACAAGGAATATAACGCCGACGTATTAGGCGGTATAGGAGCTTCAGCTGCGCTGATGGTCAGTGATATCCCGTTTCATGGCCCCATTGCATCCGTACGCGTCGGCAGAGTAGACGGCAAATTGATCATCAATCCCAGCTTCGAACAACTGCTGTCAAGTGACATGGATATTATCGTTTCCGGTACAAAGGATTCCATAGCAATGGTAGAAGGGGAGTCGCACGAAATTTCCGAAGAAGACATGTTAAACGCGATCATGTTTGCACATGAGACGATAAAACAGATTGTCGCTATTCAAGAACAACTTGCTGCAGAAGTAAAAAAAATTACGCGAGCGTTCGAACCTGCAAAATTGGATGAAACCTTTCTGAAAGAAGTTACCGAAGTCGCAAAATCCAAGGTCTATGAGGCGGACAGGATTGCAGATAAATCGGAACGCAACGGTATGTTAAAAGAACTAAAAAAGGCTTTGGAAGAACAGTTTAAGGAAAAGTACCCGGATTCAGGCCGTGCCATCGCTAAAGTTATTGAAGACTTGCAATACCAGGACATGCGAAGCATGATATTGGATGAAAAACGCCGTTTGGACGGACGTTCAATGAACGCTATTCGACCTATTACATGCGAAATAAATTTTCTTCCCAGAGTGCACGGATCGGCTTTATTCACCAGAGGACAGACACAGGCTCTCGTTATATCTACGCTTGGCACTAAAATTGATGAACAATTCATTGATGGTATCGATCCGGTATCCGACAAGAGATTCATGTTGCATTACAATTTTCCTCATTTCTCGGTTGGCGAAGCGCGCATGTCCCGCGGACCAGGAAGACGGGAAATCGGGCACGGTAACCTCGCCGAGCGCGCTTTGAAAATCGTTTTGCCGGATGAAGCGGAATTTCCATATACGATTCGTATAGTAAGCGAGATATTAGAATCAAATGGTTCAAGTTCCATGGCATCGGTCTGCGGCGGTTCATTATCGCTTATGGATGCCGGAGTCCCTATCAAATCACCGGTCGCCGGCATTGCAATGGGCCTAATCAAGGAAGATAAGAAATACGCAATCCTCAGTGATATTCTTGGAGATGAGGATCATTTAGGCGATATGGATTTCAAGGTCGCCGGAACAGCCAAGGGCATTACTGCATGCCAGATGGATATTAAGATCAAGGGAATTTCTTTTGACATCATGCGTGAAGCATTGGCTCAGGCTAAAGAGGGACGCATCCATATTATGGGCATAATGAACCAGACTATCGCGCAAGGCAAACCGGATATTTCACCATTTGCGCCGAAAATAACTACGATTAAAATTAAAGTTGATCAAATTGGGTTGGTAATTGGTCCCGGCGGAAAGACTATTCGTGAAATTGTCGAGAAATCAGGAGCTAAAATTGATATTGGCGAAGACGGTACAGTATTCATTGCGTCCGTAAATGCCGAAGGAAGTGAAATTGCGATTAACTTTATACGTGGATTGACCGAAGATCCCGAAAAAGGTAAAACATACCGAGGTACAGTGAAGAAAATCACCGATTTTGGCGCCTTTGTAGAAATTTTACCAGGTAAAGAGGGGCTTCTTCATATCTCAGAGATTGATCACAAACGGGTTCAAAGGGTGGAAGAATACTTGAAATTAGGCGATGAAGTTGAAGTTCTGTTACAAGAGATTATGACTCGCGACGGCAAAACCAAATATGAATTAAGCAGAAAAGCCTTGATCAAGAGAGAGCCACACCACGAACCAGAAAAAAAAAGCTAGATGAAAAAACGATCCGATAAAAATCGGTTGTCACCTTCTTTTATCCATTCGTTTAACGCCGCGAATAGCAAAACGCTCTATAGCGAAGAAAATTTTTCGAAGACAGTCTTTGAAAATGGGCTCACGCTGTTGTCTCAGAATATGCCCAATCTCCGGTCCATAACGATCGGAGTTTGGGTTTTGGTTGGCGGTAGACATGAGACTGCATTGAATATGGGCATTTGTCATTTCATCGAGCATTCAGTATTCAAAGGAACCACGAAGAGAAACGCACTTCAAATAGCCAAAGCACTTGAAAATGTCGGCGGCAATATGAATGCTTTCACAAGTAAAGAACAAACTTGTTTTTACGCTACAATTCTCAGTGAAGATCTTCCGCTTGCAGTCGACGTCTTGGCTGATTTAGTCCAGAATGCCGTTTTCGATGAAAAAGAAATCAGTCGTGAAAAACAGGTAATTCTGGAGGAGATCAAAGATACTGAAGATACTCCCGAGGAATGCATTCAGGACCATTTTTATGGCCAATTGTTCAAGAACCATTCCTTAGGATATAGCATACTGGGATCACGCACAACTGTATCGGGTTTTACGCAATATCAGTTAGTAGACTTTTATAACAAGTACTATGTCCCATCTAATGTGGTAATCTCAATTGCCGGTAACTTTGATGAAAGAGAATTGACCAGACTTGTTAGAGCAAAGTTCTCGTTCGGGCAAAGACGAATAAACCGGTCATATTGGCCATCCAAGGTTAAGATGTTTACAAACGGAACCAGGGCAGGCAAGATGGAAATCATTAATAAGAACATCTCACAAGCCCACGTTTGCATAGGTAATCCTATCAATATTAGTTATTTAAATAACAAAAAATTTGATTTTTTGGCATTGAATATGATTCTGGGTGGTGGCATGAGTTCCAGGCTTTTTCAGCGTGTTCGAGAAAAATATGGATTAGCCTATTCGATTTATAGTTTTGCAGATTTTATGTATGATACCGGTGTTTTTGGAATTTACTTTGCGACTGACAAAAATAATCTCGAAAAATCAATCGCTATTGTTAAATCGGAATGTAACAAGTTACTAACCCATCCTATAAAAATACATGAACTCAAAATGGCGAAGGCACAAATCAAAGCCAATTTACTGTTTGGACTTGAAAGTACATCGACGAGAATGATAAGGCTGGCAAAGAACGAGATCTATCTAAAGAAGAAACTTAATATTTCTGATATTACCGACTATATTGATCAACTGTCACTCGAAAGTATACAGAAAGCGGCTAGTTATCTCGCTCATTCGTCAAGAAAAATGGAAGTATCCGTTCTTTATTAATCAGGGGCTCAGCATCATGGTTATAGGCGTTCCGAAGGAATTAAAAATAAAAGAAAATCGTGTAGGACTTTTGCCTGTTGGGGTTGCTGAACTGACTAAGTGCGACCATAAGGTGATCATTGAAAGTAATGCTGGAACCGCGAGTGGGTTCAGTAATGACGCATATGCCTCAGCTGGAGCTCAGATTGTTGCTACTGCGAATGACGTGTACAGTAAATCTGATATGATCATAAAAGTGAAAGAGCCTATTAAGCAGGAATATGAGCTGATTCACTCTAACCAGATTGTTTTTACATATTTTCACTTTGCGGCTGATAGGATCTTAACAGAAGCAATGATCAAATCTGACTGTATCGCAATTGCTTACGAAACAGTCCAACGCTCAGATAAGAAATTGCCTTTGTTGGACCCAATGAGTGAAGTGGCGGGCAGGATGGCCGCCCAACAAGGAGCAAAATACTTGGAAAAAACTTTTGGTGGAAGGGGAGTGCTTATGAGCGGAGTTCCAGGCACGGAGCCTGCCACAGTCGTTATCATTGGAGGGGGTGTTGTCGGAACAAATGCCGCGAAGATTGCTGCCGGTTTTGGAGCCAAGGTTATAATAATGGACATTGCCTTGTATAGATTACGTTATCTGGATGACATTATGCCAAAGAATGTGACTACGATGATGTCCAATAGCTACAATATCGCCGAAAACATAAAAAATGCTGATGTTGTGATTGGCGCTGTATTGATTCCTGGCGCAAAGGCCCCAAATCTAATAACGAAATCCATGCTCAAAACGATGCGGCAAGGTGCTGTTATCGTGGATGTTGCTGTCGACCAGGGTGGTTGCGTGGAAACAACAAGACCTACGACACATGAAGACCCCATATTCACTGTCGATGGAATAGTTCATTACTGTGTTGCTAATATGCCTGGCGCTGTTCCAGTAACTTCGACGGTTGCGTTGACTAATGCAACCATGCCATACGCGATCCAACTAGCCAATTTAGGATGGAAAAATGCGGTAAAAGAAAATAGGGAACTATTGCTTGGATGTAATATAATCAATGGTAAAATTGTTTATAAAGGTGTCGCGGACGCTTTTGATCTTAGGTATCATCCTGTCGAATCAATTATCAACTAATTGATATACTTTAACTTACATGTTACTTTTAATATGTATTGTGTGTCGTCTCGGAGCGCCTCTAGGCTTGTTTTAAAAATACTGAATTCCAGACCTTAAGGTGTGCTCCCAAAATTCAATTGCGTGCTCCGGATTGAATGACACTTTTTTTATGAAAATATTGTAAGGATTCAATGCTATAAGAACCAGTTTATTAACTTAAACAATTAAATTTATGTCAGTTATAGTAAAGAAGCTCTATTATTCCATAAGTGAAGTCTGTGAAATGACTCAACTGAAGCAATATGTATTAAGATACTGGGAAAATGAATTTGATATTCTTCAGCCGTCTAAAAATAGATCAGGCAATCGAATTTACACAAAAGAGGATATTGAAAATATTCTTGTTATAAAAAGGCTGCTTTACGACGAAAAATATACGATTGAGGGTGCCAAAAAAGTATTATCCGAGGAAGAATCTCACGCCACTATTCAAACAGAAACAGACACTATTCAGCTTTTCCGGGAAATTAAATCAGATATCATGTCTATTATCAAAGATCTCAAATAGCTACGCCTACATTATTGTTTAATATACGTTTATAATTTATCCATCATACCATTCTGCCGTGAACAATTGGCGCTAAGTTAGCGCATTCAATCAGTGCCCATCCTCAGGAAGCTACATGCTAAATGCTAGATGTATTTCCTTGACTCCGGTGCTGAAAAGCCAGGAGAGAAGCGCAGAAGTTTAGTGAGTTTACATAATATATATTATACATCACATAAACATGCCAATGAACTATTTCGTGCTTTTCGGGTTCACTCACGGTGGATCTATGCATTCGGGCAGAATATATTTTTGCAGTGTCTGTTTTGTCTATAAGTTCTACTTCAGTTATATCTTAAACCTGTAAGGTTTACTCGCTGCTTAATTTAGATGTTAAATAATATTCAAGGTTTTAGTCTGTATTATTCGTTGCCGTTTAAACCTTACAGGTTTGAGAGTCTTCTCCGAGACCAAATTTAGCATATACTACCATACCGTCTTATTTTCCTAATTGAGCCTTTAAAGCAGCAAGATCGGCATCAACCGTCGAACTTGATTCGAGTTTCTTGAATTCATCATCAAGTGATGTGGACTGGTCAGCCAGTTCCGCATGAGCGTCAGCTTGTGACTCCACGTCCTCAATTTTCTTCTCAAATCGGTCAAAATTACCAAAGGCACCGCCACCAATACCACTCATTTGCTGGGCAATCATTTTCTTGGCCTTTGCTGCCTGATGTCGTGCAATTAGCGTATTTTGCCGAACACGCGCTTCATCAAGCTTTGCTTTCAACTGCATTAATTGAGACTTCATTTGCTCAGCTGTCTGAGTGGCTTGCTGTAGAACCGGCTCGAGCGAAGTTGCGGAATTCAGATATGTCGTTTTCTTGGCAAGCGCCTGAGACGCAAGGTCATCGCGGCCGGCATTTACTGCCTGAATGGCTTTATTTTGCCAATCCTCGGAAAGCTTTTTATTCTCATTAAACTGTTTCTCAAGGCGCTTTTGATTTGCAATAGCTGTCCCAACTGCCGTAGTTGCTTTATTGACAGCCTCTTCCATTTCAATAACCATTTGCTTAAGCATTTTTTCAGGATCTTCGGCCTTATCCAGCAAATCATTAACATTTGCCTTCAAAACATCTGTCATTCTTGCAAAAATACCCATATTGTCTCCTTGTTGTTTAGTTTAATATATGGTTTATTATGGTTTTAATGATAATCCGGTTAATGTATCGGTTAATAGGAAGTCGACAACTGCCTTTAGATCTCGTCCGCTTTCATTAAATACTTTGACCTGTCGATCGGAACTCGTGCCTTCGTCCAATATCTTGTAAATATAATTTATTTCATTACGGCTGCCTAGTTCTTCTACTGCATCATCGACGAATTGAATCAATTCATATATTAAGTTTTTTGTGTGCACCTCTTGTCTTTTACCAAAATCGATCATTTTACCATTTATTCCATACCTGCTTGCACGCCATTTGTTCTCTGAGATAAGTTGATTTGGATAAATCCGCCATGAAATATTTCTCATATAGAGCCTATATAAAGTCAACATTAGCGCTTGAATCAGGGCGGCAATTGCGATAGTTTCATCAACTCGCGTTGGTAAATCACAAACACGAACCTCAAGAGTACCAAAATTCGGGTGGGGTCTAGCATCCCACCAAATCTTTTTGCCATTATCAATGCAATTCGTTCTCACTAATAGGTTTACATAATCCTCAAAAGTCGCCCAGGATTCAAATACAGGTGGCAGATCGGTTCGAGGAAACCGCTGAAATATTTTTGTTCGAATTGAACTCAAACCCGTGTTTCGCCCAATCCAAAATGGCGAACTCGTCGATATGGCCAGAACATGCGGCAAAAAATAACGAATCTGGTTCAAGATCGCAATACAAGTTTCGTTATCCGGCATCCCAATATGAATATGCAGACCAAAAATGAGGTTGGCTCTGGCGATATCTTGCATATTTTCGATAATTTCCCTGTAGCGGTCATGATCGCTAATTTCCTGGCTTTTCCAATCGCTTATAGGGTGAGTACTTGCCGCAACGATTCTCAGTCCCCTTTTCATTGCTAACTGCGCAATAGCCGTTCTGAGCTTTACTACTTCCTTTCGCGCATCCTGAATATTCCTGCAAATATTCGTTCCAACTTCAACAACCGATTGATGCATCTCCATCTTTATCTGTTCGGAAAGAAGTAATTTACCCTCTTCGAGCATTTGGCTTGTTACATGGGATCGCAATTCTCTCGTCTCAGGATCTACGATCTGAAATTCTTCTTCAATTCCAATAGTAAAAGGCACTTTTTCAGTCATTAGTCTAATATATTATTATAAACAAAGTAAACATCTTTATTAATTAGATTAGGACGAGTTATCTTATAAATAACTACTTAGTCAATTGGCGCCAAAAAACTTCCTCGATTAGATGATCATAAGTGGCCAATTTAATGAATTTCATCAAGGATAAACGTGGGTGTCGTGCCCCCACCAGCAGTCACATTAGCGAGTGATGAGGAGGACAATCTTGTAAGAACGCCCTCTACTTTTGCGCCAAAAACATATGGATCCATATCAACGACCATGTCTACATACTTTATCTTATTATCTTCGACAATAGGAAATGAAACTCGTGGGATTGGCACCAATTCCTGAACTACATAAAATTCACCAGACATGGCTTCTTGAATGACTCTGTTCCAATTCTCTGCGGACGTTTCTTTCCCAAGACAAACCCCCTTGCCTCCGTATTCATCATTTGGCTTTATGACAAATTCGTCCTTATTTGATGATATGTATGAAATGAGATCAATTATTGCCCCCTTGTAGACCGTTTTCTCCTCTTGTACTACACGGGTCCATGGAATGTGTTTCGAGATAACGGACAGTTCTTCACCGTTGAACATATCGTGATTTTTCTCATGCGTTAATACGGCAAAAATTGATTTCTTGTGAACCATCTTCGCTCGAAACGGATTAATCATGCAGACGTTGTGATCTCTGTATGCGTCAACCAAGGTCTGGGTTTCTTCAACGCGTTCAACACAATCATTGGTCAGGATACGTTTGTAAACAAGATCGATCTTTGTATCTTCAAACCGTAAGATATTATTTGCATACACAAGATCCCGCGGATCTGCGATTACACATTCGTAACCTTTTGACTCAAAAAATTCCTGAAAGAGCTGAAACTCAGTGTACGTCGGAACGTCTCGCCAGTCTACAATAGCAATTACAGGCTTTTTATTTCTCTTGTTACCGGTATAGACTTGATACGTTTCTATGAGGCCGTCTAATAGTGTCTGACGTATTTGACATTTTTCAACCGAATATTTTTTTTTAAATTCAGTGACAAACGGAAATTGATCATATACTTCAGCTGCAACATCTGAATATGCTATACCTGCCGGACACTCAGCATTCAATTCAACAAACTTAAGGGAATCACCTTGCAAAAATGAATCCCACCGGGCCGTTATGGACAAACGATCATAACCGGGATGAATATCAACCAGTTCTTTCTCTCGCGCATTAACGCCTGCCTGAGCCATGATATGAGGATTTGAAAGAGCCGCATTCTTAAATTTAGTTATGGTATTCCGCAGAATGCCGCAAACGTATCGAATGTATTCATATTGTTCTATGGAAATAAAATTCGGACGAACAAAATTATACATCGAACGTCCGCCAAATGTCAGTTTCTGCAATTGACATTCGCTCACGAAAACTGCAAAAATATCTGCGATCTTTGATTCGTTTTTTTCAAGAAGGTCGTTATAGTATTGGATACTCTCCGGAATACTAACCATCGCTTAATCTCTCACTCTGTATTGGATTTGTTCTTTTTGGCAGTACGAGGCTTTGACATATCTGATTCTCTGCCGTTGAGAAACTGATTCCATCGGAATTCGCCGGCATAGGGTTGATGGTGTAAAGCGCGATCAATGGCCATTTCAGTAACCTTATCAACAACCCATTCGAAATTGGGAGGAGTCACTGAATAGTAATCGCAATCGGGTGCGGGATTCATGTAATCAATTGCATAAGGAATACCGTCCCGTACGGCAAATTCAAGTGTGTTAAGATCATAGCCCAATGCCGTGCATATATCTACACAATATTTTTCAATTTGCTTTGCTTTTTTGTCGTCCAGTGGCGTTGGATTTTTTACGTATCTGTTGACAGGCTCTGCACCGGGATCAAATTGCATGATCCGGACATGTTTCTTGTTTATACAGTAACATCGATAATATTCTTCAAAGTTTATGTTTTCCTGCAATACCATACACAAATCACCAGTCCGATTATATTTCTCGAAAAAGTCATCGGCAGATTCAACTTTGTATACATGCCGCCATCCTCCGCCGTCAAAAGGTTTTAAAAATGCAGGAAAACCAACGTATTCAAAAAGCTGGTCCCACGGAAGCGGAAAAGTCAAATTACGAAAAGACTCTGAGGTTGTATTTGGCGGATGCTGATGGTGCGGGAGAATCACCGTTTTAGGAACAGGTATCCCCATCTTATCGGCAAGAGAATAATTAAAAAACTTATCATCGGCCGACCACCAAAAAGGGTTATTAATGACGTCGGTTCCGCCGAGAACCGCATTTTTCAGATATGCCCGATAATATGCAACTTCATGTGAAATTCGGTCAATAATCACTTTGTAACCGGATGGCTCTCTCATTTTCGTGCCGCCAAGCATGATGAATTCAGCGGCAATTTTTAACTTTTTTTTCGTTGCTACTTTATTTATGTTGGCGATCAAAGCATCAGGAAAAGTTGTTTCCATTCCCCGTAAAACACCGATTCGGGCAATTTGAGACATGGCGACTCCTCAATTTTAGACTAAATCTGTCAATGTGGAATAAAATCGATCTGCTTTTTCGTAGACATCACGAGCTAATGCTTCATCTGCTGCGAGCTGGTCTGATTGGTTTTCAAATCCTCCGGCTTTTACCACTGCTAACAAATCGTCATGCAACGCTGAAGAAAGCACTTTTGTGTCAATAAAGCGCGCCTTGAATACCGGTATCGAGTCAGAAGTTTTTTTTATTTCGATTTTATTTTTTTTCAAGAATGCCCGCAGCGTAAAAAAAACAGCATGATAACATCTCAATATAGATTCTTCGTACAGCCGTTCGTCCATAAGCAATTCAGCCGCCCCGAGGCTTTCATTGGCTTTGTCAACAAGGGTTCCAATACGAAATTTCTCATCAACTAGCATGTGATTATTTGTTAAAACGGAAGAAAGCGAAGAAACGGTAGTGTGAGATATGAACTGAAAAAATATAAATAAGTAAGTACAGATTTGCAAGCCGAAACATTGCGCATCAAAATCCGATCTGAAGGAATATTAAATCAAATAAAATAATTTGATTTTGAAATATGAAATATCTATCTTTGCACCGCAAAATAATTAACGCCACAATAGCTCAGCGGTAGAGCAGCTGTTTCGTAAACAGCAGGTCGCAGGTTCAAATCCCGCTTGTGGCTCAATCAAAAAATTTTAGGCCCATCTTTACAATTTTATTTATTTTCACATAGCCACAACTATCATTCTTATTGTTTTGAGATCTTCTATCCTGCGTTATGAAATCGTGGCTCCGCCGTCTACTTTGATCACCTGACCTGTAATATACTTTGACGACAAGGCAAGAAATACAACCATGTCAGTAATATCGGAAGGCATTCCGTATTTCTTAAGTGGAATTTTTTCAATTGACGGGTGAATAATGTCGCTGCTTTCTTCATTGGGTATAATTATAGTACCCGGGGCAACCGCATTAACAGTGATATGCGGGGCAAGGGCTTTGGCTAAAACTTTTGTCAGCATCACAATGCCGGCCTTTGACACGCAATACGGGATATGCTTTGGCCAAGTATGATATGCGCCAAGAGATGCAATATTGATTATCTTACCCGATTTTCGTTTTATCATATACGTAGACGCCTCTTGGGCACAAAGAAATGATGACTTCAGATTAGTATCAATTACGGTATCCCACAAAGTTTCGTTAATCCTTTTCAATTCAATTGGGGGTGGAAAGATCGCAGCATTGTTGACGAGCACATCCAACTTACCAAATGTTTTTACAGTCTCCTTCATCAACCGGCGAACATGAGTGATTTTTGTTACATCTGCCTTGACGGCAATACAACGTCGGCCCAGTTTCCTAATGTCGCGAACAGTTTTTAGAGCGGACGATTTAGATTGGTTGTAATTGATCACAATGTCGAAACCATACTCCGCGAGTGCAATTGCAATCCGGCGACCGAGACGACGACCGGAACCCGTGATAAGGGCGATTTGATTTTCCATAGGACAAGGTATTTATTATTTATTTTAATTTCAAGCTGAGTATCGCATTACCTATCGCCAATGCAGATAAAAAAAGGTGATGTCGTTATCGACATCACCTCAAAAAAGTTAAGAAATGAAATTGTTTCTATTTTTTTTCTTTTTTTGCTTTTCTGCCGTTCCCTTTTTCATCCTCTCCGCTTTCTTTGAGCGAAACAGCAATCGCCTGGTAGCGCTTCAGCCCGGTTCCTGCCGGTATAAGCCGCCCCATAATTACATTTTCCTTGAGACCCAAGAGATAATCGGTTTTCGCGCTTATTGCCGCATCCGCCAGAACTTTTGTAGTCTCCTGGAATGACGCAGCTGAAATGAAACTCTCCGTACTCAAAGACGCTTGAGTAATTCCGAGCAACAAAGGTTCTGCTGTCGCGGGCTGGGCTTCACGGTATTCAGGTGCTTTCTTCTTATCATATTTTTTTAGCACCTTTTCAAGTTCGGCCCTGGTCAAAATTTGGCCTTCTTTGGTATTAGATTCTCCTCGATCCGTGATAACTACTTTCTCGCGTATTTTTTGATTCTCATCGAGGAATCGCAGACGGTCAACCTGGTCATCCTGCAAGAAATAGGTATCGCCTGAATCAGCAATACGAACTCGTTGCAGCATTTGACGTACAATGATTTCGATATGCTTATCGTTGATTTTAACGCCTTGCGTGCGGTATACTTCCTGAATTTCATTCACTAGATACCGCTGGACCTCAGCCGGACCTTTGATGCGTAAGATGTCATGCGGCGCTACGGCGCCGTCGGACAGCTGTTCACCGGCGTACACAAAATCGTTTTCGTGAACTATGAGATGTTTGCCAAATGGAATTTTATACGACTTGCTTTCGCCGTTCTTTCCTTCGATAGTCACCTCGCGATAACCTCGTGATATTTTACCGATCTTCACGTAGCCGTCGATTTCGCTAACAGAACTCGCATCTCTTGGCTTGCGCGCTTCGAACAGTTCTTGAACTCTCGGAAGACCTCCCGTGATATCTTTTGTCTTTGCCGCTTCACGGGGAATCTTCGCAATGGCTTCACCGGCAATCACGCTATCGCCGTCTTTCATTACAAGATAGGCGCGGGTCGGTAAAATGTGTGTTTCAAGTATTTCTTTGCCTTTCTTAACCAGCAATGTCGGTGTAATTTTTTTATCGCGTGACTCGATAACAACCAGATGTTTCATACCTGTTGCTTCATCCGCTTCTTCACGGCATGAGATCCCTTCTTTCAGTCCATCGAATACAATCACGCCGTCATGCGACGTAATAATACTTGTATTGTATGGGTCCCACGTCATGATGAAATCGTCTTTTTTTACAGACTGTCCGTCCTTCACCGCAATTGCCGCGCCATAAGGCACCTTGTATGCATAAATAAGCCGCTCAGTATCGTTGTCAATTAACTCAATACGAGCATTGCGTGTCATTGAAATAGACGCGTTGTCGCTTTTCCGCTCAATAATCTTCATTCCAGGACCGTAAACTATCTTTCCAGCGGATCTAGCCAACGCTTGCGGTTGCTCACCGATACGTGATGCAACACCGCCAATATGAAATGTACGTAAGGTTAACTGAGTCCCCGGTTCACCGATAGATTGCGCGGCCATAACACCAACCGCTTCGCCCATATTGACTATGTTGCCGCTTGCCAGATTCCGTCCATAACATTTTGAACATACGCCGCGTTTGGATTCGCAGGTCAATACGGAACGGATTTCAACCGTTTCGATCGCGGAGTTATTCAACATCTCCGCTTTGTCTTCATCAATTAATTCGCCGGCATCAATTACCACATCGCCTGTGGAAGGATCTACCACATCATCAGCTGCAACGCGTCCTATGCATCGTTCGCCGAGCGATTCCTTAATTTCTTCACCTTCTTTAATTGCCGATGTTTTAACGCCTAAGATAGTTCCGCAATCTTCTTCTGTAATAATCACATCCTGTGCAACGTCAACAAGACGGCGAGTCAAGTAACCCGCATCGGCGGTTTTCAATGCCGTGTCAGCCAACCCTTTTCTGGCGCCATGGGTTGAAATAAAGTATTCCCATACTGAAAGTCCTTCCTTAAAACTCGCCGTGATCGGGTGCTCAATAATTTCTCCGACAGAGCCTGTCATGCTTTTCTGAGGCTTGGACATAAGTCCGCGCATACCGCCAAGCTGCTTGATCTGATCACGTGAACCGCGGGCTCCCGAGTCCATCATCATAAAGATCGGATTAAATCCATCGTTCGACATCGTGATACTCTCATACATTGCTGCCGCAACATCATTGGAAGCATGTGTCCAAATGTCAATTATCTTATTGTAACGTTCACCATCCGTCATCAGACCCATACGATAAGTTTTTTGAACTTTATCAACTTGTATATTTGCTTGTCTCAGAACGGCCTCTTTATTTGGCGGCGACAACACATCCTCAATGCCTATTGAACAACCGGAACGAGTGGCGTATGTAAATCCTAGAAGTTTAAGATTATCTAAAAACTCCACCGTCTTGATATTCCCAACTTCCGTATGCAGCCTTGACACGATTTCTTCAATCTTCTTTTTTGTCAGAAGTTCGTTCATGTAACCCGCCTCACGTGGAACGATTTCATTGAAGATGGCGCGCCCAACCGTGGTATCGATATACTTCCAAGGTTTCTTCTTATCTGTGGAATCCGGATTAGGTATACGCAGTTGCACCTTAGCATGAAGTTCAACAACACCATTGTCATAAGCAGAACGAATATCTTCCATGTTTGTATATTTTGTTCCTTCGCCCTTTGCGCCCTTATGCAATTTCGTGAGATAATAGCATCCCAAAACGATATCTTGCGAAGGAATCGCAATCGGCCTGCCGCTTGACGGTTGAATAATGTTGTGACTCGACAGCATAAGAAGCCGCGTTTCAATTTGAGCTTCATAGGATAACGGTATATGGACAGCCATTTGGTCACCGTCAAAGTCGGCGTTAAAAGCGGCGCAAACCAGAGGGTGAACTTGAATAGCACGCCCTTCTACTAAAACGGGCTGAAATGCCTGAATACCTAACCTGTGTAACGTGGGAGCACGATTAAGGAGCACGGGGTGATCAGCCACGATCTTTTCAAGAATCTCCCAAACTTCCGGACCATGTTTATCGACCATCCTTTTGGCGCTCTTGACTGTTTTTACAAATCCGCGCTCAACCAATTTTCGGATAATAAAGGGTTTAAATAGCTCAACAGCCATTTCTTTCGGTAAACCGCATTCATGGAGTCTAAGTTCAGGTCCAACGACAATAACAGATCGACCGGAATAATCAACACGTTTTCCAAGCAAATTTTGACGAAAACGTCCTTGTTTCCCTTTTAACATATCCGACAAAGATTTCAAAGGACGATTACTGTCACTTCTCACTGCAGCTGTCTTTCTAGAATTATCGAACAAGGAATCTACAGACTCCTGAAGCATTCGTTTTTCATTTCGTAAGATGACTTCGGGCGCCTTAATTTCGATAAGCTTGCGCAACCGGTTGTTTCTGATTATAACCCGGCGATAAAGATCATTTAGATCACTTGTAGCAAAACGGCCGCCTTCAAGTGGAACTAAAGGACGCAACTCTGGCGGAATAACCGGCACAACATCCAAAACCATCCATTCCGGCCGGTTCTCAATTTCGGACTCCTTTTGAACAAATGCGTCAGCAACACGGAGCTGCCGCAATGCGTCAGATCGTTTCTGCTGCGAAGAGCCGGTGTCGCGAACAATTTTACGTAGATCGATAGACAATGAATCAACTTCTACTCTCTTTAAGAGTTCCTTGACCGCGTCACCGCCAATAAGAGCAATGAATTTATTGGGATCTGTATTCGGCAGGTCATCATTCTCTTTGCCAAGCTCTTCTTTTACTCTGTATAATTCCTCTTCAGGAATGATATCTTTATATTTGAGTCCGCTGTTTCCCGGCTGAATGACCACGTAATTTTCGTAGTAGATGATCTTGTCTAATTGCTTGATACTAAGCCCAAGAATTGAACCGATTTTAGATGGCAGTGATCGAAAAAACCAAATATGTACTACAGGGACAGCGAGCGATATATGCCCCATTCGTTCCCGTCGAACCGCTTTCAACGTAACTTCAACTCCGCAACGATCGCAGATTATGCCTTTGTATCGGATACGCTTGTATTTACCGCAATGGCATTCCCAGTCCTTTACGGGGCCAAATATCTTCTCGCAAAATAATCCGTCTTTTTCAGGTTTGAAACTGCGATAGTTAATAGTTTCAGCTTTTGTCACTTCGCCATAAGAACGACTAAGAATTGCATCTGGTGATGAAATTCCAATCGTAATACTTGAAAAGTTTTTTGCTAAGCTCGTGTTTGATAAGTAAGACACTTTTAAACCTCCTTATTCGGAAGTTAAAGCTATATCTCGTGTAATGAGATATAAACTTTAAAATACAATTATTTATGTTGTTGTTATACTATTTTGACTTCTAAACCCAAACCCTGCAATTCTCTAACGAGCACGTTAAACGACTCTGGAATCCCTGCTTCCGGCAAATTGTCGCCTTTCACAATGGACTCATAAACTTTAGCGCGACCGCTAACGTCATCTGACTTATACGTAAGAATTTCCTGCAACGTATATGCCGCTCCGTATGCTTCCAGTGCCCAGACTTCCATTTCTCCGAATCTCTGGCCTCCAAATTGCGCTTTCCCGCCTAGTGGCTGCTGTGTAATTAGCGAATAAGGTCCAATCGATCGCGCGTGAATCTTATCGTCGACCAAGTGGTTCAGTTTCATGATGTAGATATAACCGACCATCGTTTCCTGATCAAAAGATTCACCGGATCGTCCATCTGTGAGTTTGACTTTTCCGTGTTCCGGCAAGCCTGCGGCACGCAATTCATCTTGAACGTCGCGGATCTTAGCACCGTCAAATACATTGGTCTCATAGTGTTTACCCAAAACTTTTCCAGCCCAAGCTAGAGAAGTTTCAAATATCTGACCCAAATTCATACGTGAAGGCACGCCAAGCGGGTTAAGAATAACATCAACCGGAGTTCCATCGCCCAAGAACGGCATATCTTCTTCCGGAACAATTTTGGCCACAACACCTTTGTTTCCATGGCGTCCGGCCATCTTATCGCCGACTGATATCTTGCGTTTCTTAGCAATTTGAACCTTTGCCAATTGTACAATACCCGGTGGAAGTTCATCTCCGACTTGAACTTTGAATTTCTCCGAATTGTATTCGCTTTCAACTTCTTCGACATTTCGTTCAAAATTATCAATAAGAAAATTTGCCATTTCGTTCGTTTCTTCATCGTCCGTCCAGTGGCTTTCTGCCAAATTAAGCTCCGATGGATCTAAATTTTTGAATGAATCGTCGGTAAATTTACGTCCTTTCTTGAGAAATTCACTGCCGTCAGTATACTGTACTCCAGCTGAAACTTTTCCTACCAAAAGTTTCTCCAATTCTTCCCGGAGATTTGCCTTTAAGCGGCGAACTTGCTTTTTGTAGTCTGAATCCAGTTCTTCAATTTTCTTTTTGTCCTCTTTTTTCGACTCAGTGTCCTTTTTCTTGCGGCTAAACAACTTGGTCGAAACCACAATCCCTTTCATTCCCGGAGGCGCTTTCAGCGAAGCGTCTTTCACATCGCCGGCTTTGTCGCCAAAAATAGCCTTCAGGAGTTTCTCTTCGGGCGTAGGGTCTGTCTCTCCCTTGGGTGTCACTTTGCCGACTAAGATATCGCCCGGTAAGACTTCTGCTCCAACTCGTATAATTCCATTTTCGTCGAGATCTTTGGTCGCTTCTTCACTGACATTGGGAATTTCGCGTGTGAGTTCTTCCTCGCCGCGTTTGGTATCTCGGACCTGAATCTCATATTCTTCAATGTGAATCGACGTAAAAAGGTCATCTTTTAAAAGTTTCTCACTCAAAATAATAGCGTCTTCGAAATTATAACCGCGCCATGGCATGAATGCCGCAAGGACATTACGTCCTAATGCCAAATCACCTCGATTAGTTGCGCATCCATCTGCGATTATCTGTCCTGCTTTGACCTCGTCACCGGTTGCAACAAGAGGCCGCTGATTTATGCACGTATCCTGATTGGTGCGGAAAAATTTAAGAAGCTGATAAGACACCGTATCCGAGACTTCTTGTTTTTGTTTCTTTATATTTCCCTTTTTTCGGATGGTAATTTCATTAGCGGATACAGACTCAACAATTCCATCTATCTCGGATATTAACACTGAGCGCGAATCAACAGCGACGACACGCTCGAGACCGGTCCCGACGATGGGAGCTTCTGGAATCAAAAGAGGTACAGCCTGACGCTGCATGTTGGATCCCATCAATGCGCGGTTCGCATCATCATGTTCCAAGAATGGGATCAAAGCGGCGGCCGGACTTACGATCTGCGCAGGAGAAACGTCCATGTATGCTATTTCATTCGGCGGAGCCAAGGGGAAATCGCCCTTATTTCGCGCTTTCACAAATTCATTTTGGAAGATTCCCTTTTTATCAATTATCTCGCTGGCTTGAGCGATTGTTCTATTTTCTTCGTCGCTCGCTGTCAAATACTCAATATTTTGCTGAACCCTTCCGTTCGTGACTTTTCGGTATGGAGTTTCGATGAACCCGTATCGATTAATTCGCGCGAACAAACATAATGAAGAAATCAAACCAATATTTGGTCCTTCCGGAGTTTCCACCGGGCATAATCTGCCGTAATGGGTGTAGTGAACGTCACGCACTTCAAAGCCGGCACGCTCTCTTGTTAAACCGCCTGGCCCTAACGCCGAAAGCCGTCGTTTATGAGTAAGTTCAGACAGCGGATTGGTCTGGTCCATGAATTGAGACAACTGACTCGTGCCAAAGAACGTATTAATTACGCTGGAAATGGTCCGAGCATTTACCAGATCCTGAGGAGTCAAATTCTCATTGTCTCGCAAATTCATTCTTTCGCGAATCGTACGCGTCATACGTGAAAAAGCAACGCTAAACTGGGAAGCGAGTTGTTCGCCGACAGTCTTGACCCGGCGATTTCCTAAGTGGTCAATGTCATCCGTTGAGCGGGTGCCATTACGTAACTCAATAAGCGCTTTAATAATTGCAATGATATCATCCTTCGTTAAAACGGTGACCGCTTCCGGGATATTTAGACTCAACTTCTTATTGATCCGGTTACGTCCTACATCGCCGAGATCGTAACGTTTGGAATTAAAAAACTGTCTTTCCAAAAGACTGCGGGCGGTTTCAAGATCCGGGGCATCGCCGGAACGCAATTGACGATAGATTTGTTCCAGCGCTTCAGCTTCAGTTTTAGTTACGTCTTTTCGAATGGTATTAGCAATAACCTCAGGAATTTCGTCTTCAGCTTTAATAAGGTCTATTTTCTTAATTTTAAATTTCTTGAGTTTTGTAATGAGTTCCTCATCCACGATCGCATCTTTTTCAGCAATAATCTCGCCGGTTTCTTCCTGAATTATATCCACTGCGATCTTACGGCCATTAAGTGTATCACCAATCCTGGTCAGTTCAACCTCATCGATCACCCCGAAAAGCTTTAACATATCACGATCGGAAGAATAACCAAGCGCACGCAAGAAAGTCGTAACAGGAAATTTTTTCTTACGATCAATGAAAACGTACATGACGTCGTTGACATCCGTCGTAAACTCAATCCACGATCCTCTAAATGGTATCACGCGCGCCGAAAACATTTTAGTGCCATTTGGATGAATAGATTCGTCAAAAAAGACACCGGGTGACCGGTGCAACTGACTGACTACAACACGTTCTGCCCCGTTAATGATAAAGGTGCCCTTTTCAGTGATATAAGGCAAATTGCCGAGGTACACATCCTGTTCCATAATTTCAGGATGCTTATCATCCGATGATTTCTTGCTTGAAAGCCGCAGCGTCGCTTTCAGCGGTACAGAGTGTGAGACGCCACGTTCCTGACATTCCCGGACATCGTATTTGGGGCGCTCAATAAAATACTTGATAAATTCTAATTTGAAAAGCTCTTTAGCGTCTTCGACGGGAAATGAACTCAAAAACACAGCTTGCAAGCCCGTGTTGGTTCTCTTTTCAGATTGCACATCCTGTTGAAGAAACTCTTTATACGAATCAATCTGAATCTCAAGCAAATCCGGCATTTCTGTTACGCTGGGATTTTTAGCAAATGAAACTCGTTCGATGATCTTGTTTTTCAAGGGTAACCTGCCTTTTGTTAAATTAGGTTGTGAGGAACAACTTAATTGCTTTTATTCTGAACTTGGAAGCGCAAGGCATGTGCGCTCGCGGGATAAGAACACCCATATTATCGCCTGGGTATTCTAAAAAGAAATTAAAGCGGCCCCTTCCAGGACCGCTTATGATAGACTGCTCTGAACGAATTAAGCTACTTCGACTGTTGCTCCAACTTCAGCAAATTTAGCTTTGATCTTCTCTGCTTCATCTTTCGAAACACCTTCTTTTACAACAGCAGGTGCGCTGTCAACAAGGTCTTTCGCTTCTTTCAATCCCAGGCTGGTCAGTTCACGAAGAACTTTGATCACCTGAATTTTCTTGTCGCCGGCGCCCGTCAATTTTACCGTAAATTCTGTTTGTTCTTCCGCAACAGCGGCGCCGCCGCCTGCAGGTCCGGCAACCGCAGCAACCGCAACAGGAGCTGCAATCTCAACACCAAATTTACTTTTAATTTCTTTGACGAGTTCTCCGATCTCCATCATGTTGGCGTTTGCTAAATAGTCCAACACATCTGCTCTTGAAGTAGCCATTTCTATATCTCCTAAATGTCTTTGCTGTCAGTCATCCGCAACATTTAAACGAATGATAAATTAAGACAGCAAATGGTTAATATTAAACTAAATTGTTTATGCCGCTTTTTTGTCTTTTAAGGTTTCCAAAAGGCCGACCAGATTTTGCATCGGTGTATTGAGCAACATCACGACGTTTTGCATCGGCGAATTGAACAGGCCCATGAGTTGTCCTAATAGATCTTTTTTACTTGGCATCTTAGCGATGTCACCGATCTTGGAAGCTTCAAACAATTGCTTGTCAATAACGCAAATCTTGACTTGCAGTTTGTCATTTTCTTTTTCCTTCAGAAAATCTGATATTACTTTAGCCGGCGCTACGGCATCCGCGTAACCAAATGCAATCCCAGTAGGTCCCTGCAGATACTTATCAAGATTAACAGTATACCCCGCTTTGTTCAGGGCGAGCTTGGCTAGAGTATTTTTTACCACTTTAAAATCGGAATTAGATTCGCGAAATTTAATTCGCAATTGTTCCATTTTTTGAACATTGATTCCTGAAAAATCGGTCAGATACAGACTGGAAGCATTCTCAAATTTTTCTGCCAACTCAGCAATCAATTCAGTTTTATTTTCTTTTTTCATATTAGGCCTTTAAAAATTGATGATCAAATGTTGATTTAGTGAACAGTTATCGAACCAACTTCCTGATTACTAACTTTGATGCCTGGTCCCATGGACGTGGACACATGCACGCTCTTCAGATATTGTCCTTTTGCCGTTGACGGCCTCATGCGTAGGATTGTAGCCATAAAGCTTCTAAAATTGTCTTCCAAATTTTTTTGTTCGAATGAGGATTTGCCGATACCGACATGAACCGTTCCTTGTTTATCAACACGAAATTCGACACGGCCTGCTTTTACTTCATTCACCGCCTTGGCAACGTCGTTAGTCACTGTGCCGCTTTTTGGATTGGGCATCAGACCTTTCGGACCCAATATCTTGCCTAATTTTCCAAGTTCAACCATCGCTTCGGGCGTAGCAACTATCACGTCTACATCAGTCCAACCTTCTTTGATCTTCTGAAGATAATCGTCAAAACCAACGAAATCGGCACCTGCTTCTTTCGCTTCTTTATCTTTCATTTTCGTGATTACCAACACGCGTACGGATTTACCGACTCCGTGAGGCATCAAAACAGTTCCGCGAATCGCTTGATCTGCGTGTTTAGGATCGACACCCAAATTCACCGCAACATCAATTGTCTCAATAAATTTGGTGCTCGCAGTTTCTTTGATCAATCTAAAAGCCTCTGTTATGGAATATTCTTTTCCATGTTCAACTTTTTTTTGAGCGGCCTGAAACCGTTTACTTCTTTTTTTCATATATCTCCTTTTGCGAATATTCTCTCCGCCAACAACGGATGAATTACTCTCCCACCAAGGGTGGTAATGGATTAAACGAGTTAATTAAATTTAGTCTATAACTTCTACACCCAAACTTTTTGCTGTGCCTTCGATCATGCGCATAGCGCCGGCAATGTCTTTGGCATTAAGGTCCGGCATCTTTAATTTAGCGATTTCCTGAATTTTTGCCCGGCTGATTTTCCCGACTTTTGTACGGTTCGGCTGAGCTGAGCCTTTTTCCAATCCTATAGCTTTCTTAATCAGAATTGCTGCCGGCGGGGTTTTCAGGATAAAAGTAAATGATCGGTCTGAAAAAACTGTGATAACGACCGGAATGATCAACCCTTTTTGATCCTGGGTCTTTGCATTAAATGCCTTACAGAATTCCATGATATTAACGCCATGTTGGCCTAAGGCCGGACCGACGGGAGGCTGCGGATTCGCAGCTCCTGCTGCAATTTGCAGCTTGATTTGGGCAACTACTTTTTTCATTAGATTCCCTTTTTCATAAATAAATATTGTTAATTACTGTTCTAATTTAACCTGTAAGAAGTCCAATTCAACGGGTGTTGATCGGCCAAAAATGCTGACCATAACTTTCAGTTTACTCTTTTCATAATTTATCTCATCGATAAATCCTGTAAAATCTGTGAACGGTCCGTCTGTCACACGGATCGGATCGCCTACTTTGAATGGAACGTCGTAAGTCTCCGATGTCTTTTTCTCGTGCATTCTTCCAAGCATACGATCGACTTCATCCGGACGAAGCGGTTGTGGCGTGTTCTTCGGACCTACAAAATTCACTACGCCCGGCGTGTTAGCCACGACGTGCTGCACCAGCTTATCATCCACCATTTCAATAATCATATAACCCGGCAAAAAAGATCGTGTTTTTTCCTTTTTCTTGCCGTTCTTCATCTCAATCACGGTCTCAGAAGGAATCATGATCCGAAAAACTTTATCTTTCAATCCGGCTATTTCCAATTCGCTTTGAATGTGGTCTTTTACCTTCTGCTCCTGTCCCGAATACACGCGCAGCGTAAACCACCTCGTATTTTCTGGTCGGACGACCTCTTCGACAACTTCTTCTTTTTTTTCTGAAACGTTTTCAGAATTTTCCATTCTTATCCTTTTCTGCGATAGCCCGATTGAACGTGCAATTTAAGATTACAAAAGAAACTGTTTAACGATATACTGCAATATATTGTCTGTCGTAAAAATATAGATCGACAATAATATCCATACTACCATAACCACGCCGGTCGAACCCATGAGTTCGTCTTTGGTTGGCCACGATACTTTCTTCATTTCCGTCTTAATATTTTCAAAAAATTCTGTTAACTTTCCCATAAGTCTTTCCTATCATTGTTAGTCATGCGCAGGGGAGACAGGACTTGAACCTGCAACCTACGGTTTTGGAGACCGCCGCTCTGCCAATTGAGCCACTCCCCTATTTCCCGTCCCGCATGCGCGGAGACAGCGGGAATTTAATTTATTATTCAACCATTTTATTACTTCAGGATTTTAGTAACCACGCCGGCTCCAACCGTTCTGCCGCCTTCACGGATAGCAAAACGAAGTCCGTCTTCCATAGCGATAGGCGCGATCAGTTCTATGCCGATCTTCACGTTATCTCCCGGCATGATCATCTCCATACCTTCCGGCAGTTTGATGACTCCCGTCACGTCCGTCGTTCTGAAATAAAACTGCGGACGGTAGCCTTTGAAGAACGGCGTGTGGC